>JANMQW010000227.1:0-6928 GCA_031370725.1 Novosphingobium sp. | reverse complement strand
CGAACGCGGCAGGCGACTTCTCCACCGCGAATGGAACGTTATCGAGCGCGATAGGTAATAATTCGATAGCCGTGGGTGCATCGGCCAGTTCGGTCGGGTTTAAAGCGGATGCGGTCGGCAATAACGCCAGTGCCCGGGCTGAAAGCAGCGTTGCCGTCGGCGATGGCTCGCTTTCGACCGGAACGGGTGCCACAGCTGTCGGCGTGGCCGCGTTTTCTTCGGGTATCAACGCTGCGTCGGTTGGCTTCAACGCCCAGTCGGCCGGTCTCCGGTCGGTTGCAGTGGGCGCAAACTCGCTTGCTCGCGCCAATAGCACGGTCTCGATCGGCGATGGCTCGCAGGCGCTTGGCGATAGCGCCACCGCGGTTGGCGTTGCGGCAAGCGGGGCCGGGATATCTTCGGCTGCTTATGGCAATAACGCGCGAGCCGTCGGCCTTCGCGCGGTTGCGGTGGGCGCAAACTCGCTTGCTCGCGCCAACAGCACGGTCTCGATCGGCGATGGCTCGCAGGCGCTTGGCGATAGCGCCACCGCGGTTGGCGTTGCAGCAAGCGGAACCGGGATATCTTCGGCTGCTTATGGCAACAACGCGCAAGCGGCCGGTCTTCGCGCAGTTGCGATTGGCGCAAATTCGCTCGCCCGCGCTGACAGCACGGTCTCGATCGGGGATGGTTCGAACGCGCTTGGCATCAATGGGACTGCAGTCGGTGTTGCCGCTAACGCGGCAGGCCCTAATTCATCGGCATTCGGTTTCGATGCCAACGCGATTGGGATCGACTCGACCGCCGTGGGTCGTACTTCGCGCGCCAGCGGCCTGACTTCGACTGCGATCGGCGACCGAAGCCTCGCTTCCGATGAAGATGCGGTAGCGATTGGTGACCGGGCAATGTCGACCGGGTTCCACTCGACTGCGGTGGGCGGCGAATCGGTCGCTTCGGGTCGCGGAGCTCAAGCGTTCGGCTGGCAGGCTAATGCGGGCGGCAATCTCAGCCTTGCCGCCGGTCATCAAGCCAATGCTGCGGGCATCCAGGCCACAGCAGTCGGCAAGAGCGCGTCGGCCGCTGGCCTGAAGGCGACCTCGATCGGCACATTTGCATCGGCTAGCGGCGAAAGCTCGTTCGCCGGTGGTGACGGCTCGCTGGCCAACGCTTTGGGTTCGACTGCAGTCGGCGTGGCCGCCTTTTCGTCGGGCATCAACGCCGCATCGGTTGGCTTCAATGCCCAGTCTGCCGGGCTTCGGTCGGTTGCGGTGGGTGCAAATTCGCTCGCTCGTGCCAACAGCACGGTCTCGATCGGCGATGGCTCACAGGCGCTTGGTGATAGCGCCACTGCGGTCGGCGTGGCCGCCAGCGGAACCGGGATATCCTCAGCTGCTTATGGCAACAACGCGCAAGCGGCCGGCCTCCGCGCGGTGGCGGTGGGTGCAAACTCGCTCGCTCGTGCCGACAGCACGGTATCGATTGGCGATGGTTCGCAGGCGCTTGGCGATAGCGCGACTGCCGTGGGCGTAGCCTCCAGCGGAACGGGCGTGTCCTCGGCGGCGTATGGCAACAACGCACAAGCAGCCGGTATCCGCGCAGTTGCGATCGGTGCAAACTCGCTTGCTCGTGCCAATAACACGGTCGCAATCGGTGATGGCTCGCAGGCGCTCGCCGACAACTCGGCCGCAATCGGCAGTAATTCGCTCGCAACCGAGGCGAATACGGTATCGTTCGGGAACGCCACCACTCAGCGTCGCCTGGTGAACGTTGCCACTGGCACCGCCGCTACCGACGCGGTGAACGTGGCGCAGCTCAACGCGGTCAACGTAAACAATACCGCACAGTTCACCGCCACCAACGCGGCGGTTGCGGCGAACTCGCAAGAGCTGCTGTTCTTTGCAGCGACGGGTAACCAGGCCGCGGTTGCCACCGGCACAACCTCGCTTGCTGCGGGTAACAACGCCCAGGCGACCGACGAGGACGCGGTGGCTCTGGGTGACTCGGCGGCAGCGACCGGGTTCCATTCGACTGCGGTCGGTGGCGAATCAGTTGCTTCAGCCCGCGGCGCCCAGGCGTTCGGGTGGCAGGCCAACGCTTCTGGCAACCTCAGCCTTGCGGTCGGCCATCAGGCCAACGCTGCGGGGGTCCAGTCGACGGCACTGGGCAAGAACGCCAGCGCCAGCCAGATGAACGCGACCGCGGTGGGCTTCGCCTCCAACGCCGCGTTTGCCGGTTCGACCGCGGTCGGCACCGGGGCCACCACCACCCGAGCTAACCAGGTCAAGCTGGGCGGCACGGGCAGTTCGGTTACGATTGGCGATCTTGCGGCGAGCACTGCCGCGCAGACCGGGGCGCTTTCGTTCGCCACGGTCGATGGCTCGGGCACTCTGGGACAGGGCGCGCTTGTTTCTTCCTTCGCCACCGCCGCCAACGTGACCGCGTTGAACACCAGTGTGTCCACGCTCAACACCAACGTCGCCAGCCTGCAGACGCTTACGACCGCACAGGGCGCCCAGATCAACTCGTTGTTCCGGGGTGTCGACAAGGCCTACGAAGGCGTCGCGATGGGGCTGGCGATGGAATCGCCGTCGCTTCCCGCGGGGACCAACTTCGGGGTTTCGGGCGGCCTCGGCTATTATAACGACAAGACCGCGGCGACTGCCGCGTTTGCGGCTCGCGTTGGTGAAAACGCCTCGGTCTCTGCCGGTATCGGCTTTGGCATCGACAGCGGCGAAATCGGCGCACGGGGTGGCTTCCAGTTCGCCTGGTAAGGGCCCCCAAGGAACCAGAAATACCAATGACTATTGCCAGACTGTTCGTGCCGGGGCTTCGTGCCCCGGCAGTTTTTTTTGCCGCCGCGGCGCTCGTCGCGGCTCCGGTTGTGGCGTTTGGCCAGGCTGCACAGCCTGGTCGCCCGGCGGTTTCCAGCCAACCCGTGCCCAGCGAGCTTGAACTTGCCAAGCTGGTCTGGTCGATGATGGCGATGGTCGATCACGCCAACCGGTCGGGCAACTATTCGGTGCTTCGCGATACCAGCGCGAGCGGCTTCCAGATCCAGAACGACCCCGCCCGCCTGGCCGAGATTTTCGCGCCAATCCGCGCGATGCGGGTCGATCTAAGCAATGCGCTGATCGTTGGTCCGGTTTATACCGGCGGTCCGGCGCTGCTTCAGGCTGACGTATTCCGCGTCCAGGGCTATTTCCCGCTGCGCCCGACGCCGATCTTCTTCGATTTCTATTTCCAGTGGGAGCAGGGCCGCTGGAAGCTTTACGGGATCAGTGTCCAGCCCGGCTCGATTACCCGACCGGTCGCTCCCCCGGCTCCGCAACCCTCGCCCACCCCGCCAAAGCGCCGCAACTAAAGCGGGTTAATTGGGCTGCGCCGCGGGTGCCGGTGGCATGCCGAGTGCTTCGCCCATCCGCTTGAGTGCGGCGAGCTTGGCGGTCAGCGGCGCCCAATCATCGCGTTCGGCGATTGCCGCCCAGATCGCCTCAACTTCGTCGATCAGCAGCGATTGCGGCACTGGCTCGTCCCAAAAGGGATGAGCGATGTCGCCCTCGAATCCAGCCAAGGCTCCCGCCAGATCACCCTCGACACCGCGGCCGCCGCGATGGCGGAAGAAAAATTCGTCCACACCGATACCGCTCTCGCGCATCGCCTTTTCAGCGGCGACGACCACCGCCAAGTCGGCTTCCTCGCCGCGTGAGACCAGCCCCAGCCGCCACACGAAGCGCCGCGCCAGGTTGCTGCGATACATCCCGGCAAAGCGTTCGAGCGCGGCCACCAGCGGCGGCGCATCGCTCAGCTGACGCAGCGCAATCGCCAGCTGACTGCAATTCCAGTGCAGTGCTTCGGGCTGACGTCCGAACGCATAGAGCCCGCCGTGGTCGAAATAGGCGGCGGTGAAGCCTGCGTCCCACGTCGGCACCCAGCGCCACGGGCCATAGTCGAAACTTTCGCCCGAGATGTTCATGTTGTCTGAATTGAGCACCCCGTGGACGAATCCGGCGGTCATGTAAGACGCGGCAAGGTCGGCCAGTCGTTCCACCACTTGGTGGAGCAGGATTGCCGCGCGGTTGCCCTTGGCTTCGGACGCGACCGAGCCAGGATAGGTTTCGAGGCAGTAGTCGACCAGCTCGGCCATGTGCTCACGCTCGCCCAGCGCCGCGAGTCGCTGAAACGTACCAATGCGGATATGGCCGTGGCTGAGCCTGACCATGACCGCCGATCGGGTAGGCGAGGGTTCGTCGCCGCGAAACAATTCCTCGCCGGTCTCGATCACCGAGAAGGTCTTGCTGGTATAAACCCCCTGCGCTTCGAGCATCGCGGTGGCGAGAATTTCGCGCACCGCGCCCTTCAGCGTCAGCCGCCCGTCGCCCTGGCGGCTCCACGGGGTCTGACCCGAGCCTTTGGTCCCGAAATCGAGCAGTCGGCCTGCCCCGTCGCGCTGCTGGGCGAACAGGAACCCGCGCCCATCGCCGATCTCGGGGTTGTACACGCGGAACTGGTGGCCGTGATAGCGCAGCGCCAGTGGCTGCGGCAAGTTTTCGGGCAGCGGCGTGAACCGCCCGAAATGCAAGCACCATTCGTCATCGCTCAGCCCGGCCAGGCCGACGCTGGCGGCGTGGACGTCGTTGCGAAAGCGGAGCACCGTTTCGGGAAAGTCTGCGCTAGCCACCGGATCGCCGATCCACCCCGCCAGTTGAAGGATGCGGGGATCGGAGCGATACGGGGCGGGTTGCGGTTCGGTGCGCATTTGGCGATAGTGGGGACCGGCGGCGCGCTGCGCAAGCCACGCTAATCCGGGGGCGCCGCATACACTAATGGCCGAATTCGAAGATCGCCACTGGACGAGCGAGGACGGCCTAAGGCTGCACTATCGCAATTATGCCGGCCCCCAGGTTGGACAGGACGCCAAATCCCCCGTGATCTGCATCCCCGGGCTGACCCGCAACGCGCGCGATTTCGAAGCGCTGGCCGAGTGCTTGGCCACCCGCCGTCGGGTGCTGTGCCTCGATCTGCGCGGACGCGGCGACAGCGCCTATGCCAAAGATCCGGCGACCTACACCCCGTTGACCTATGTCACGGATATGGAGGCGCTGTTCGATCAAGCGGGAATCGCCCGGTTCGTTGCGGTGGGAACCTCACTGGGCGGGCTGGTTACCATGCTGCTGGCCGCGCGCCAGGCCGATCGGCTCGCAGGCGCGGTGTTAAACGATGTCGGTCCCGAAGTGTCGGGGGCGGGGATTGCGCGGATTGGCGGCTATGTCGGCCAGGGTCGCAGCTTCGAGACCTGGATGCACGCCGCACGCGCCTTGCAGGAAAGCCAGGGCGAGATGTTTCCCGACTTTTCCATCGCCGACTGGCTGACGCTGGCCAAGCGGTCGATGACTCTGGGCTCCAACGGGCGGATCGTGTTCGACTATGACATGAAGATTTCTGAACCGTTCGCGACCCCTTCCAACGCCGTGCCGCCCGATCTGTGGCCGTGCTGGCGTGCGCTGGCGGGGCGACCGGTGCTCGTTCTGCGCGGCGCGCTGTCCGATATCCTCGCCCCCGAGACCGCAGCGCGGATGATCGCCGAGGTGCCCGAAGCCGAACTGGTCACGCTGCCCCGCCTCGGCCACGCCCCCACGCTCGACGAGCCGGCGGCTGTGGCGGCGATCGAGCGTCTGCTGGATCGGGCGGAGTAATGGCGGAAACGCCGCGCATCCGCCCGCTGCGCCTGCTCCATATCCACTCTAGCTTCGATCCCGGCGGCAAGGAGCTGCGCACCGTCCAGCTGATCAACCGCTTCGGCAAAGGGGTAATGCACACGATTGTCTCGGCGGTGCCGGGGGCGACCGGGGCAATGCGCCATGTCGCGCGGGGCATCCCCGTGCTCCAGATCAACCTGCCGGGGCTGAGCGGCAAGCCTGGACCGCTTAAGCTGCGTGCGCTGGCCACGGCGATGAAGCCCTATGACTTGATTCTCACCTACAACTGGGGTGCCATGAACGCGGTGCTCGCGCATTCGGCGTTCGGCCCCTCGCTGGGGCTGCCCGGGTTGATCCACCACGAGGACGGGTTCAACGCCGACGAGGCTGCGGGGCTCAAGGCCACTCGCAACGCCTATCGCATTCTCGCGCTGTCGCGCGCGCAGGCGGTGGTGGTGCCCTCGACGATCCTGCGCAACATTGCACTGGAAACCTGGCACCAGCCACCCGGCAAGGTCCACCTGATCCCCAACGGTGTCGCCACCGCGCGCTTTTCTGCCAAGCCCAAGCGTGATGTCCTTCCCCGGCTGATCAAGCATCCCGGCGAGCTGTGGCTGGGTACGTTCGCGGGCCTGCGCGCGGTCAAGAACCTGCCGCGGTTGGTCCGCGCGTTCGCGAGCCTGCCCGAGCCATGGCACCTGGTGATCGCGGGTGAGGGGCCTGAGCGCGGCGCGATCCTGGCCGAAGCCGAGCTCTGTCATGTTGCCGACCGGGTTCACCTTGCAGGGTTCGTCGCCGATCCCGCATCGCTGATCGGCCTTTTCGATCTCTACGCGCTATCATCGGACAGCGAGCAGGCGCCGATCTCGGTGATCGAGGCGATGGCCGCGGGGCTGGCGGTGGAGTCCCGCGGTGGGCGACGTCGCGGCGATGGTGGGCGAAGGTAACCAGCCTTACGTCACCCCGCCCGGCGACGAAGCCGCGCTCGTCTCAGCGCTGCGCGACTTGGCCGATGCGCCGCGCGTGCGCCGCACGATCGGCGCTGAAAACCGCGCCAAGGCGCGCGCGGAATTCGACGAGGACACGATGGTTTCCCGCCACGCTGCGCTTTTTGCACGGGTTATGGGACGCGAGCGGTTCCCCTGAAGTTGGCGCCCGCTTCACCCATGGTTCACGCGTGGCAACCGAAGAACATTGAAATGATGCCGCCAATGGGTAAACAGCGCGCTGACCCTGCCTTTCCCCCAGACTGA
>JANMQW010000221.1:0-4383 GCA_031370725.1 Novosphingobium sp. | reverse complement strand
GGGAGAGTGTCGGTATCGGAGACTGTCACGTAATCGGTCATGTGGGAGATATAGCGCGGGTTGGCGCGGATTGCGACCGTGATCCTCCCCACTCGTGGGGAGGTGGCAGCCGCGCAGTGGCTGACGGAGGGGGTTCGCCGCCTGACGCCACCTCGCGAGATGCCGCGAACCCCCTCCACCGCTTCGCGGTCCCCCTCCCCGTGCCGGGGAGGAACTAACGCACCGAAAACGCCTCGCGATACTCCGCCTTCACCGCCTTCAGCAGCGCCGCCGTAACCGGAAGCGTAAACTCATAATCCCCCTCGGCATACGAGCCCGCGGCATAGGGTCCCACCAGCACGCCGACCTTGTCGAACGTCCGCCCGTTGGACGAACCCAGGATCACAGTCTGCTCGGACGGCTTGATGCAATCGTTGAACATCTCGCCATCGTGGACCACCGGCTCGCCCCGGCGCTTGCCGCGTTCCTTGTCGAGCAGGGCGCAGAACGGCTGCTGGATCACCGCGTCTAGCGCCGTCTTGGAGGCGAACAGGTCGAGCGGAGCAATCCGTTTGCCCGCCTGCTTGTCAAACAGCAGCGAATCATAGCCGTGGTTGGGATGCGCGCCGCCGGTATAGTCGTAAATCTGCGCCGACAGGCTGAGGAAGCGCGGGGTCTCGGCGACCTTCTCCCACGCTCGGCCCTGGGCATAGGCATGGTATTCAAAGCCGCTTTGCTTGGCCTCGGCCCGCCCGCTGGTGGCGTCCTCGATGAGTTGTGCGCGGGCCTTGGCGCGTTCGGCGTCGAGCCAGTCCCTGAGTGCTGCGATGCGCCCGGCTTCGACCGGATAGCTGTAGTCGAACTCATACAGATCGGACGATTCCGCGACCTTGCTCGCCCCGCTTTCGCTGGCGGAGGCTGACGCAGTCGCGTGCGCCGAACGTCCGGGCGAGACCGAAGTGCTGGCCAAACCGGCGGCGGACGGAGCGGCAGGAGGCGGCGCCTCGCTCTTGCACGCGGCCAGCAAGGCGACTGATATCAGGCTGACAGCCAATCGAGACACGCAAAATTCCTCACACCACCACGGCCAAACACGCTAGGCGGCTGGGCGATGAGCAACAAGACAATGCCCGACAGGACAGGGGCCGACCGGCAAGCCCTGGTCCAACCCGATCGCGGGCAAAAGGCGATCGATCTCGAGCTGGTCGACAAGACTGGTTTTGCAGCCTGGGCCAAGGCACTGAGCGCCCCGGCGCGCGCCGCGATCGAGGCGCAGAAGTTCGACGGCGGCGGCTATGAGACCGCGATCGTTCCCCCCGCGCACGGCTGGTCGGCGGTGGCGGGCGTGGCCAACACCGCCAGCCTCTCGAGCTGGTGCCTGGCCAAGCTCGCCGAAATCCTCCCCGCAGCAACCTATCGCCTGAAGAACGCCGAGCCGGGTCCGGCGCTCCACGGCTGGATCACTGCGCAATACCGCTTCGATCGTTATCGCGATGCCGCAAAGGCCATCGGCCCGCGCATTCTGCTGACAACCGAGGCCAAGGCGATCGAGCCCGCGCTGGCCGAGGCGGCGGCGGTTTGCAAAGTGCGCGATCTGGTCAACACTCCAGCCGAAGACATGGGTCCTGCCGCGCTCGAGGCCGAAGTCCGCGCGCTCGCCAAGGCACACAAGGCCGACATCACCGTCACCACCGGCGATGCGCTGGAGCAGGCCTTCCCGCTGGTCCACGCGGTCGGCCGGGCGGCGGCGCGCAGCCATTCGCCGCGGATGATCGAACTCGTGTGGGGACCGGCCAAGGCCCCGCGCCTCGCCATCGTCGGCAAAGGCGTTTGCTTCGATTCCGGAGGGCTCGATATCAAGCCGTCGGCGGGCATGCTGCTGATGAAAAAAGACATGGGCGGCGCGGCGCACGCGATCGCCCTGGCCGGGCTGGTGATGGCGGCGGGGCTGAAAGTGCGGCTCCACCTGCTGGTGCCTGCGGTCGAAAACGCTATCGCGGGCAATGCGATGCGCCCCGGCGACGTGTTCCGCGCGCGAGGTGATTTGAGCGTCGAGATCACCAACACCGATGCCGAGGGACGCTTGGTGCTCGCCGACGCTTTGGTCCGAGCGGGCGAGGAAGCGCCCGAGTTTATCATCGATTTCGCGACGCTGACCGGCGCGGCGCGGGTCGCTCTCGGCCCCGACCTGCCCGCGCTGATGACGCGGCGCGACGAGACCGCCGCAGGCCTTATCGCCGCGGGCCTTGCGCACGACGATGCAGTGTGGCGCCTGCCGCTCCCCGAAGCGTATCGCGATTACCTCAAGTCCGACATCGCCGACCTTCAGAACAGTCCGCCCAACGGCTTTGCCGGGGCGAGCGTGGCGGGGCTGTTCCTCGACCGGTTCGTCCCCGAGGGGACGGACTGGGCGCACTTCGATACGTTCGCGTGGCGCCCGGTGGCGAAGCCGGGGCGGCCCAAGGGCGGCGAGGCGCTGGGACTGCGCGCGGCGTGGCACTATCTGCGTGAGCGGTTTGGGTGAGCCGCATCATGTTGAAGCAGGGGGCGGGCGCGCCTTGCTCTGATGCCGAGCAGCGTCTAATCGCCCGCGCTTTCCGCCAAGGCCCTTCCGTGACCGCTTCGTCTCCCAATCAAGCCGACTATTCGGGACAGTATGCATTGTCCGGCCCGGCCAAAGTGCGCGACGCGCGGATTACCCCGATCCGCGGCGATCTGGCCGACATCGCGCTGGCGGGCAAGCTGTTCGCGCCGCACTATGTGGTGCCGATGGAGCGGATGGTGACCGCGCCATTCACGCCGCTGCGCAAAACCCCGCACGATGATGCCGAGCAGACCTCCGAACTGCTGCTGGGCGAACGGTTCATGGTGCTCGACATCGCCGGAGCCTGGGCGTGGGGGTATTGCCGGCACGATTGCTACAACGGCTATCTCGCGCTCGACGCGCTGGGTGAGCCAGTGGGCGAAGCGCCCGTCGCGAGCCCGCGCGATCCCGTCGAGGCCGCGCTCGCGCGGCTCGGCACGCCTTATGTGTGGGGGGCGCGGGGTGGCGTCGGCATCGATTGTTCGGGGCTGGTCCAGACAGCCTTCGCCCACGCCGGCTTCGTCCTGCCCCGTGACAGCGACCAGCAAGAAGCTTGCGGCGCCGCGGTTCAAACCGTGCAGCGCGGCGATCTGGTGTTCTTCCCCGGCCATGTGACCATCGCCACCAGTGCGGATGAAATCGTCCATGCCAGCGAGGGCCAGGGGCTGGTCGCGGTGGATACGCTCGCCGCGGTCATCGCGCGCAAGGGCGAACCGACTCACATCCGCCGCGTGCTGCCATGACCGCGTCCGTGTTCGTCGATGGTGCTGCCGGGACCACGGGGCTCGAACTCGTCGAGCGGCTGGCGGGCCGTTCCGATTTTGCGCTGCTTGTGCTCGACGAAGCCCAGCGCAAAAGCAAGGCGGCGCGGCGCGAGGCGTTCCACGCCGCCGATTTCGCGGTGCTATGCCTGCCCGACGATGCCGCGCGCGAAGCGGTTGCCTTGGCCGAAGGCAGCAAGGTGCGGATCATTGACGCCAGCAGCGCGCACCGCGTCGCCGATGGCTGGACGTATGGCTTTCCCGAGCTGGTCGGGCGCGTGGCGGTGGCCTCGGCAAACCGTGTCAGCAACCCCGGCTGCTACCCAACCGGGTTCCTCGCGCTGGTCGCGCCGCTGGTCCGTGCGGGGCTCCTGCCAGCCGACTGGCCGTATACGGTCCACGCGGTCTCGGGCTATTCGGGCGGGGGCAAGGCGATGATCGCTCGGTTCGAGGGTGCCCATGACAGCGAAGGACGCGACATCGCCTGGCGCGGCTATGGTTTGGGTGGTGGGCACAAGCATGTGGCCGAAATGCAGAAGTGGGCGGGCCTGACCAACGCGCCGCTGTTCGCCCCGGCGGTGATCCCCGCACATCGCGGGATGATGGTAGAAGTTCCGCTGCCCGCAGTGATGGGTGCGGATGCGGACTCACTGCGTACCGCGCTGGTCGAATTTTTTGCGGGCTCGCCGGTCGTCCGGGTGGCGGATGAGGCTCCCGCCGACGGCGAACTGCTGCTGCGCGCCGCCGCTGGCCCGAGCGATGCGCTGACGCTCCACGTGTTCGGTGGCAGCGAAGGTATCCGCCTGATCGCGCTGCTCGACAACCTCGGCAAAGGCGCCAGCGGCGCTGCTGTGCAGAGCTTGAATTTGATGGCAGGACTGCAAGAGACCGCGGGGGTGGTTTTCTAAAATCCTCCCCGGCACGGGGAGGATTTAATCCACTTCGGCGATCGTCACGTTAAGGCCGTCGAGCGCGTCGGTCATCGGGATCTGGCACGACAGGCGTGAAAATTCATCGCGGTGGTCCGAGCTGTCGAGCAGGTCGTTCTCGTCTTCGCTC
>JANMQW010000205.1:0-8283 GCA_031370725.1 Novosphingobium sp. | reverse complement strand
CAACTCTTCAAGCATCATCCGCTCGACTTGAACTTGCCTCCCGACAGTTGCTTGCAGCTTCGCAGACTCGTCGTCTGACTGACCCTCATAATAGATCATCAGGAACAAGGCGATAACGGCCACGATGGTTTGAATTTGAGTGCCGTTCCGCCCGAGCGTTGCCCAGAGATTGGCGAAAATACCGCCTAATTCCTGTACTTGCTTTTCAGCTTGATCAACGGTGGTCGTTCCCGCTTGCACCGCCTCCGCGATGTCTCGAAACCGCGCCACCTGAGCACGCGTCACGCCAGACGCGGTGAATGCATGGACCACACTGTTTACAAGATCGTACGTTCCATCACGGATTGGCGACATGCACCCGCATCGAGGGCAGTCCGTGCGAGAGTTCTTAAACGTCACCCGCGCAGTGCCCCCAACCGCACCGTAAGACATTTGGGGGCCGCAATTTGGACAATCTACGATCAAGAATCGACCTCACGTCTGTGAGGTTGATCAATGCCACAACGATCACTCTAACCCCAAGCGATCAACCACCCCGGTTATCGCCAAATCCCCCCGTTGCCGCAGCGCGGCGAAAGTTAGCGGCATCGCAGCAACGTAGGCGATCTGCGGGACTGGCGGGGAGCGGTTCGCGAGAGCGTGACAAAACCCGCGAAATCTGGGTTTGTTAGCTACATAATCGCGAAAAATAGCCCTAAATTGTTGCAGTGCGGAAGAGTATAAGCCCGCCTTGCGCTGATAACGCTGGCGAAAGTCCGGTGTTCCGCAGTTACCTACCGCTTGCCGGGTTCGCTGCCGCAAGCACCGGGCAATGCGGCTCATCGCTTGCGCCCACCAGCACCTCGTTTGCGTGGGTGACCCACGCATGAAGATCGTCGAGACCGCCGCGCTTGTCCCCGGGCAGCACCCCCAGGTGGATGACCCCGCCCAGGCCGCGCCGGCGCAACATCCACTGCAAGGCCATCGCCTGGGCGAGGCAGCGGCTCTCGCCCGGCAGCCGCGCCGCCCCGCGCACGACCGCCCGAGCGAGGCGTCGCCGGGGAAGGTTTTCGTCGAGCCGAAGCCGCGGGTCGCCGGGTTCGCCCGCGACCGTCACGCCCAACCATTTGCGCCAGCGCTTGAAAGGCACCCGCGCGATCAGCAGCCGCGCCACCCCCAGCCAGACCATCGCTTCGAGCGTCGCCCCGCGTGCGCGCCAGCGGCCATCGCCCGCCATACCTCGTCAGATCCCCGAGAGCAGGCCGCTGCCCCGCAAATCGGCGAGAAACGCATCGAGTTCGGCGGCCAGATCGGCGTCTCCGGCAGCGTAGTCGCGCGCCAGCGCGGCGAGCACCGCGGCGCGATCGCGGGTACCGTCGATCAGGTCCCAGATCGCCGCGCCGGTGTCCTGCAGCGAGAAAAAGTCCCCGCTGGCCAAGTTCATGACCACGATTTCGTCGTCGATCCGGGTTTCGGCGAAAGCCGTCGGATCCTTGGTCAGCGGCAGGCTCAAGCGGAAGTCCCTTCGATTTGCGCGGCGATGAAATCGATCCCTTCGGCGAACCGCGCAGGGTCGAACGGGCGGGCAAAGCGCTGCATCGCGATCCGCCGGGCTAGCGCGGCCAGCGAAGCGAAGCGCTCCGCGCGGGTCTCGCCCGCCGCCTGGCGCCACAGTTCGGCGGTGTAGTGATCGTCCTGCAGCCGCTCGATCCGGTCGCCGCCGGCCAGTGCCGCGGCTTCCGGGCGTTCGCCCTGCTCGAGATAGAACAGTCCGGCCAATGGCAGCGGTTCGCCGACCGTCCCGCCCGCCGGTTTGACGAAATGCTTGTGATAGTCGGCGGCGACCAGCTCGCCCGGTTCGACCCCCGCCAGCGCCACGCCCTCGGGCCACAGCTTGAGCCGCTTGTGCCCCGGCAGACACACCGGCGGGCCGTCACCGGAAATGTCCAGAATCAGCGTATCGTCGCAAAACTGGGCGAAGCCGGCGCGACCCAGCGCGGCCACCAGCGTCGATTTGCCTGCTCCGGCGGCGCCGGTGAAAGCGTATACCCGGCCGCGATGTGCAATCGCCGAGGCGTGGATCGGATACAGTCCGTTGAGTGCGGCAATCGCGGCATACAGCGTACCGTTGAGCCAAAGCGCGATGGTGCGCGGATCGGTTCTGTCGGGCCGCTCGAGCGTGATCCCTTCGCCGCGGCGGTAGTGCAAGCCGATCTCGCCCGAGGCGCGCATCAGGAATTCGCTGCCCCTCAGTACCCAGCTGTCGTCGTGAAGCGTAATCCCGCCCAAGGTTCGCGCCACCCGCCCTTCGCGGACACGCGTTTCGCGCGCCATCAGGGCGACCGCAGAGTGCAGCGCGGTTTGCGGCTGGGGCAGGGGACGCGCGGCTGAGGGCAACATGAAATCCGTGATGGCGACGGACTGGAGCCTAAAGAGCCTATCGCGCGTCGCGTCAATCGCCCGCTAAACACACCGTCCCGCAACGCAACTCGCGACATCTGGTGTGGAAAAGCGCCAATTCGCCGCTTGTCGCCCCAAGGGGTGGTGGCTAACCCCGCAGCAACCATGACCACCCCGCTCATTGCTCCTTCGATCCTTTCCGCCGATTTCGCGCGGCTGGGCGAGGAGGTGCGGGCGATCGACGCCGCGGGGGCGGACTGGATCCATATTGACGTGATGGACGGGCATTTCGTGCCCAACCTCACCATCGGCCCCGGCGTGGTCAAGGCGTTGCGCCCGCACACCGCCAAGCCGTTCGACGTCCATCTGATGTTTTCCCCGGTGGACGGCTTCCTCGAAGCCTTTGCCGCGGCCGGAGCAGACATCATCACCGTCCATCCCGAGGCCGGCCCGCACACCCACCGTACCGTGCAGGCGATCCATGCGCTGGGCAAGAAGGCCGGGATTTCGCTCAATCCGGCAACCCCCGCCAAGATGCTTGATTACCTGATCGACGACATCGATCTGGTGCTCGTGATGAGCGTCAATCCCGGCTTCGGCGGCCAAAGCTTCATCACAAGCCAGCTGCGCAAGATCGAAGCGATCCGCAAAATGATCGACAAGAGCGGGCGCGATATCCGGCTCGAAGTCGACGGCGGGATCGATATCACCACCGCGCCGCAAGCCATCGCCGCGGGGGCCGACGTGCTGGTCGCCGGAACCGCGACCTTCCGCGGCGGACCCGATCATTATGCCGCCAATATCGCCACGCTAAAAGGCGGTGCCTGACCCGATGGCGGATCGTGGTGAACTCGGTCTGCTCCGCCGCCGTTCTGGTGACAATGGTGCGCGTGAGGATGGTGCCGGATCGCCCGCGTTTCCGCTGACCGCTTCGCCGCTGGGCGATGCAGCATATGTCGTCGACGCCCCGTTCGATCCTGAAACTCCCGGCCGGATCATCGAACCTGGCCGCGGCTTGGCGCTCGCAGATTTCGCCCTGCCGTCGCTCGGCGCGGGCGAGCGGCTGGTCCGGCTGGCTTATCGCCTGGGGGTGCCAGGCGGCGTCCTGCGCTCGCCGTTCCGCAAGGCGCCCAAAGCACGCCTGCTGGCGACGGTCGAAAGTCCGCTTCCCGGCCAGCGCGCCGCGGGCACAGCGTTGCGTGCGGGTTGGCTGGCCGTCCACGGCGGTCGGCTGACGCTGGCCGATCTCGATTACGCCAGCAAGACCATCACCCCGCCGTTCGAACGCGCGCTTCACGGCTTTCGCTGGCTCGACGATCTGGCCGCAAGCGGCCCGCGCGAAACCGGTGCGCCAATCGCCGAAAAGCTCCTGGCAGGCTGGCTGGCTGCGCATCCTCGACCGGGCAGGGGCCCAGCGTGGGATGTCGGCAACACCGGGCAGCGTCTGCTCGGCTGGCTGATCCACGCCCCGCTGATCCTGTCCGGCCACGACCACGCCTTGCGTAGCCGGGTGCTCGGCTCGCTCGACAATACCGCGCGCTGGCTCGATCGCCATGTCGGCAAGGCGGATGACCGGCTTGGCGAAGTCGCGGGGTGGTGCGCGATCGTTGCGGCGGGGTTGCTTCTGCCCGAAGGCAAGCCGCGGCGGCTCTATGGCGAGGCCGGGTTGCTCCGTGCGCTGGGCGAGTTGATCGGCGACGACGGCGGCGTGCTGTCGCGCAGTCCGCTCGCCCAGATCGAGGCAATCGAGCTGCTGGTGCGGCTCACAGCCTGCTATCGCGCGACCCGCCGTGACGCGCCCGATGCGATCCCCGCGATGCTCGCGCTGCTGGTTCCGCCGCTGCTGTGCCTGCTCCACGGCGATGGAGCGCTGGGCAACTGGCAGGGCGCGGGCGCGATCGAGGCGGCGCGGCTGGATGCGCTGGTCGCCGCCACCGGGGTCCGCACCCGCCCGCTGCGCGAGGCGCGGCAGTGGGGCTATCAGCGGGCGAGCGCGGGTCCGCACCGGTCCGCGACGGTGCTGGTGGTCGATGCCGCCCCGCCGCCGCTTGCCCGTCACGCCCGCGATGGCTGCGCCTCGACACTGGCATTCGAGCTTTGCACGGGCAAGCAGCGGCTGGTGGTCAACTGCGGCGGCGCGGCGTTTGCCGGGGGGGCGATTCCGGTGCGGCTGGCGCAGGGCCTGCGCGCCACCGCCGCGCATTCGACGTTGGCGCTCGACAACACCAATTCCACCGCGGTGCTGATCAACGGGCGACTGGGCGCCGGGGTCAGCGAAGTCGAGGTCGAGCGTCGCCAGGTGGCAGCCGATGCGGGCCGCCGTGGCGCGACCCGGATCGAGGCCGCGCACGATGGCTATGCCCCGCGCTTTGGCCTCACCCACCGCCGCATCCTGGTGCTGCGCGACGACGGCGGCGAGCTGGTCGGCGAAGATCAGCTGATCCCCAGCGGGCGGCGCGGCAGGCGCGGCAAGGTCGGCTTCGCGATCCGCTTCCACCTCGCCCCGGGGGTCGAGCCCTACTTGTCCGAGGACAGCCGCGGCGTGGCGTTGGCGTTGCCCGATGGCAGCCATTGGCAGTTCCGCAGCGGGGCCAAAGACGATGGCGTCCAGGTCGCGCTCGACGATAGCCTGTGGGCCGACGGCCAGGGTCGTCCGCAGCCGACTCGGCAACTGGTGATCCACGGCATGGTCTCGCGCGGGGGCGGCAGCTTCCCATGGGTTTTCAAGAAGATGAGGGAAGCCTGAGTTGGCTGAGGTTGTGATCCGCCGTGCGCTGCTGTCGGTTTCGGACAAGACCGGGCTGGCTGAGCTGGGCAAGGCGCTCGCCGCGCGCGGGGTTGAGCTGGTCTCGACCGGCGGGACCTCGAAAGCACTGCGCGAAGCCGGGCTGACAGTGCGCGACGTTTCCGATCTGACCGGCTTTCCCGAAATGATGGACGGGCGGGTCAAGACCCTCCATCCGATGGTCCACGGCGGGCTGCTGGCGGTGCGCGACGATCCGGCACACGCAGCCGCGATGGCCGAACACGGCATCGGCGCGATCGACCTGGTGGTGGTCAATCTTTATCCGTTCGAAGCGACCGTCATGCGCGGCGCCGGGCGCGACGAAATTATCGAGAATATCGACATCGGCGGGCCAAGTATGGTTCGCTCTGCGGCCAAAAATCACCGATATGTCACAATAGTTACCGATCCCGCCGACTATCCGGGGCTGCTCGCCGAGATCGAGGCAGCCGACGGCGCCACCCGGGTGGAATTCCGCAAGCTGATGGCCGCGCGCGCTTTTGCCGCCACCGCCGCCTACGACGCGATGATCAGCCAGTGGTTCGCGTTCGCCGATCAGCAGCAGCTGTTTCCCGAAATGCTCGCGGTAAACGGCCGCCTGGTAAGCGAGTTGCGCTATGGCGAGAACCCGCACCAGCGCGCCGCAATCTACACCCCCGTCGGCCCGCACGGCAAAGGTATCGCCCAGGCCGAACAGGTTCAGGGCAAGGCGCTCAGCTACAACAACTACGCCGATGCCGACGCCGCGCTCGAACTCGCCGCCGAATTTCGCGGGGGAGCTCCCGCGGTGGTGATCGTCAAGCACGCCAATCCGTGCGGCGTCGCCCAGGCCGGGTCACTGCTCGAAGCGTGGCATGCGGCGCTGGCGTGTGACGACGTTTCGGCGTTTGGCGGGATCGTCGCGGTCAACCGCCTGCTCGATGGCCCGACCGCCGAGGCGATCTGCGCGATTTTCACCGAAGTGGTCGTCGCCCCCGCAGCAGACGCAGCCGCCCGCGCGATCTTCGCCAAGAAGAAGAACCTGCGGCTGCTGCTGACCTGCGATCTGCCCGATCCGCGTCGCGGTGGGTTGTTGATCAAGCCGATCACCGGGGGGCTGCTGGTCCAGAACCGCGATAGCGGGACGATTTCCGCTGCCGATCTTAAGCTGGTCACCAAGCGCGCCCCGACCGAACAGGAACTCGAAGACTGCCTGTTCGCATGGACCGTTGCCCGCCACGTCAAATCGAACGCTATCGTCTACGCCAAGGACGGCGTCACCGCCGGGATCGGCGCCGGCCAGATGAACCGCCGCGACAGCTCGCGCATCGCTGCGCTTAAAGCCTCCGAGGCGGCGGAAAAGTTTGGCTGGGCGCAACCGCGGACAGTCGGCTCGGCAGTCGCTTCTGACGCGTTCTTCCCGTTCGCCGATGGCCTGCTGGCCGCCGCCGAAGCCGGAGCGACCGCGGTGATCCAGCCGGGCGGCTCGATCCGCGACGACGAGGTGATCGCCGCAGCCGACGCCGCCGGGCTGGCGATGGTCTTCACCGGAATGCGCCACTTCCGGCATTAGTCGATGGTGCGCCTTTGACCTTCGTCAAAGGCTTGCGGTACCAGCGGGCTGGTGCCGTCTCCGGCTTGAGCCGGGAAAACCAGGCCCGCCTACTGTGGGGGGCGGGCTTTCGTCCCAAACCGCCCATGCTTGCGATAGCGCACCATCCAGCGCTCAAGGAACAGCCCCAGCGGGCGCGGAACCACCCCCAGCGCCTCCATCCCGTTGGCGCCGTCGAGCACATTCCCCGCCTTGAGCAGAGCCCATTGGTCGCTCGATAGCGGCGCGCCGGGCAACCACCCGGTCATCGCCGCAAAGGCGCCTGAAACTGCGTCGGGCAGCGCCAGAAACCCTCGCTCGCGGCCCTGTGCAGCGGCGATCCGGCGGTTGAGGTCGAGCATCGAAATCGGCTCGGGTCCGGCGATGTCGTAAGTCTTGCCGCCGTGACGCGCCGGATCGCCAAGCGCATTGGCGATCGCCTCGGCCGCATCGTCGACGTTGAGCGGCTGGAGCTTCGCCTCGGGCCCGAACACCGGCAGCGCTGGCAGCTTGGCGATCAGCCCGGCGAACAGGTTCAGAAACGCATCGTCCTCGCCGAACAGCACCGATGGCCGCACGATCGTCGCGCTCGGGAAAGCGGCGCGCACCGCCGCCTCGCCTTCGGCCTTGGTGCGGTTGTAATCGACCGGCGAACGCGCATCCGAGCCGAGCGCCGAAATCTGGACGAACGCCTGCGCCCCGGCTTCGCGAGCCTGCGTTGCGATCCGCCCCGCGCCCGCGCCCTGTAACGCATCGAGATTGCCCGCGAACGCGCCCACCAGGTTCACGACGCCGTATGTGCCCGCCAGCGCCGCTGCGAGGCCTGCAGGCTGCATTACATCGCCGCGCACGAATTGGACCTGGCCCAGGTTGGCCAGCGGGCGCAGCCGGAATGCGCGTTCGGGATGGCGGCTGACAATCCGCAGGCGGCACCCGCGCGCCAACAGTGCCTGCGCCAGATGCGCGCCGACAAAGCCGCTCCCGCCGATCAGGGCGACCAGCCTGCCGTCGAGATTTCCTTCCGTCCCAGTCATGTGCCGCGATACCCTCTATGCCGCCCTGTGCGTTGCCCGCGCCATGCCGCAACCCGCGCCCAGTCGCAATGCTCCGCGCCATGCCGCGCAAGGCACGCGCACACGCATTGACAACCCGCCACCCCCGCCGCTATCGGCCCCCTCCTACCCGGCGCACCGCCCCTTCGCGATGCGCCCCGTGCCCAGATGGCGGAATTGGTAGACGCACCAGCTTCAGGTGCTGGCGCTCGCAAGGGCGTGGAGGTTCGAGTCCTCTTCTGGGCACCAAATCATTGAAATCGTTGAGAAAATCGTCGCAAAGGCGGTTCTCTCGGCGTGTTCTTTACAATGGTCCGCTATAGCTCGGTGCGGACCTTCCACAGCTCGGGAAACAGCACGACGTCGAGCATCCGGCGCAAGTACGAGACGCCGCCGGTCCCGCCGGTGCCGGTCTTGAGGCCGATGATCCGCTCGACGGTGGTGACGTGGTTGAACCGCCAGCGGCGGAAATAGTCTTCCAGGTCGACGAGCTTTTC
>JANMQW010000203.1:0-4516 GCA_031370725.1 Novosphingobium sp. | reverse complement strand
GATCGATCCCCAACGGGTGGCGCTGATCGGCTATTCGCAAGGAGGATACGGGGTGCTGACGGCGGGCGGAGCAAGGCTCGATCCCGAAGGTCCGAATATGGCGCAAGTTGCGGGCGGCTGGCTCAAGACCATTGCGCAAGGTACGGCAGGCGCGGCTCAGATCAAGGTGCCCGGCGTCAGGGCTATAGTCGCCTTGGCACCGGGCGGCGGTGGCGAGCGGAGCGCATGGGGGCAAAACGGGCTGGCCGGTATCACCGCGCCGCTCCTGCTGATCGCCGGCGACGCCGATCCGGTGGTGGGCTATGACCATGCCGCCAAGGCATTTTTTGCGAGCGCCGTCCGCACCGACCGCTATTTGCTGACGTACCGCATGGCGGGCCATTCGATCGCGCTCAACCCGGTTCCGCACGAAATGCGCGGGTCGCTCTGGGATATCGACTGGTTCGAGGATCCGGTGTGGCGGCAAGACCGGATCAACGCGATCAACCTGCACTTCATCACCGCCTTTCTGGCGGTCAATCTACGCGGCGAGGGGGACAAGCTGGCTTATCTCGACGTGCCGGTCGAGACGTCGGATGAGGGCGTCTGGAACGCACCAGCCGGAACCGCATGGGGCGCCTACAGCCCCGGCGGCGCGGGCGTCACCTTGTGGAAAGGCTTCCAGCGACGTCATGCCCAGGGAATGGTGCTGCGGCATTTGGCTGCCGGCAAGTAGCCCTCAGACGAGCGTTCTGCTGGCCGTTTCCCACAAGTGGATCAGGCTGCGGCTAAAGCTGGCCGGAATATAGGCGATACAGGCGCTCTCGCTTTCGGCATGCAGGCGTACACTCACGTGATCGATGATCGTCGCGGCGCTGCAACCGGGTGCAAAGGCAGGAGACTCTGCATCGAAGACGCCCCATTCCATCAGCAGACTGCGCCACCCCGGACCCGATAGCCGCACACGGACGATACCCCCACCGATCGCAGTAAGTGCGCCGTCCTCACCAAGTATTGCGGGTAGGGCGGAGGCATCGCCCTCGACCAGCCAGACAGTCGGCTCGAACCGGATCAGGCGCAGCGTATCGTTGTCGCTGGAGCGGCCTGAGGGCGACAAGGCAAATCCGGTTGCGGCCTTGAACCGCTTGGCGACGTTGGCAGCGTTGCTCCAGATTTCAAGCGCATGGAGCGGGGCTGCAGGCAGGGAGGTGATCGTCACATCAGTCACGGTAACGCTCCCCGGCGGGGTCGTAGAAATGCGGAGCGACCACGCGAACGCGCGCCTGTTGCCCGCGCGTGGGCGAGCTGGCGATCAGTTCCGCCCCTGTGCGCGAAAAGCCATCGACCAGCAGGCCCAGCGCAATCGCGCCGCCCTCGATCACCCGGAACGCGGCGGCGGTGACATGGCCCTCGGCCGCTCCGCCATCGCGCGCGATCAGCATCGAGCCTTCGGGAATCACGCCCTCGATCGCTTCCAGCCCGACCAACTGGCGACGACCTTGCGCCAGAAGCACGGGCCGGGTCAGCCCCGCCGCGCCGATATAGCCGCCCGCCTTGTTGAGCATTTTGTCGAGCGCCAGATCGTGCGGGGTCAGCCGCCCGTCGATTTCCCCGCCGACTACCAGATGGCCTTTCTCGATCCGCAGGAACTCCATCGCTTCCATCCCATAAAGGCAACCGTGCTGCTGGATGACTTCGGCCTCGCACGCTGCCCAGACGGGCGTTGCATGGCTCGCTTCGATGTATATTTCAAAGGCGCGTTCGCCGCTGTAGCTGGCTGCCAGGACGAGCACGGGAAGGCCCGCGATCACCGCGGGAACCGTAAACATATGGCGCGGCGGCTCGCCACCGATCAGTGTGCCCAACGCCGCCTTGGCGTGGGGGCCTGCGACTGCGATCCCCGCGAAATGCTCCTGCACGTTGACTACCGAAACGCGCATCTGCGGACGCAGGTATTGGCGAATATACGACAGATGCGCCGCCATCCGGTCGGTCCCGCCGGTCGAACTGGTCAGAAGGTAGCGGTTTTCCGCCAACCGCCACACCGTGCCATCGTCGAACACGAAACCGTCCTCGCGCAGCATGAACGTGTAGCGTCCACGTCCGACCGCCAGCTTGCCGACTGTGGTGGCGCAGACCAGCTCAAGCAATGCGGCGGCGTCGGGGCCGGTGATTTCAAATTTGGCCAGCGTTGAAACATCGGTCATGCCGACCGTGCGGCGGACACTGCGCGCCTCGCGCAGCGCCGCCTCGGCCAGCGTCTCGGACCCTTGCGGATAAGCGCGCGGGCGTTTCCAATGGCCCAGTGGCTGCCAGATCGGGGTTTTCGCCTGATGGACGTCGTACAGCGCCAGCCGCCGCAAATGCGCCCCAGCATCGCGTTCGAAACGCCCGGCGAGCAGCCCCATAGTTACGGGGGTATAAGGCGGGCGGAACGTGGTCAGACCAGCGTCGGGGATAGCCACACCCTGCCGTTCGGCGAGCCGGGCCAGCGCTGCCATATTGCCAAGCTTGCCCTGATCGGTTGCCATCCCCAGCGTGGTGTAGCGCTTGAGATGCTCGACCGAGCGATAGCCCTCGGCCCACGCCAGATCGACATCGCCCAAGGTCACGTCGTTCTGAAAATCGATGAAGGCCTTGCCCGGATTGGCGGGGGATGGCGTTGGCCCGACCGGCGCGGCACCTGCCGCCGCGCCGATCGAGGTCACGTTTTGACGGGCCGCGCCGGGCAGGAAAGCCTGCGCCGCCGCGTCCCACTCCAGCGCTGCGCCGCCGGCCTGCATATGCAGGTGCACCACCGGCGTGAACCCGCCCGAAGTGACCAGCAAGTCGGCCTTCCAGCGCTGCACCGTGCCGCCAATCCGGGCGCTGACTTCGGCCAAATGGTGGCGAGCGCCCTTTGTGGCAAGCGGCAGAGCCTGGTTGTGGATGGTAAAGCCGGTCCCGGCCCCGGCGGGTGCGGGCCGAGTGTCGAGGATCGCCAGCACCTGCGCCCCGGCATCGCGAAGCGCAGCAGCGGTGAGATAGGCGTCGTCGTTGTTCGCGGCGATCACCACGCGCTGGCCAGGCAGCACGGCGAACCGGCGCAGATAGCTGCGCACCGCTTGGCTAAGCATCACCCCAGGCCGATCGTTGTGGGCAAAGGCCAGCGGACGTTCGATCGCTCCGGCGGCCAGGATTACGCGCCCCGCGCGGACCTGCCACAACCGTTGCGCCAGGCCGTCAGCCGGCTTCTGCCCCGGTTCGGCAAGGCGCTGGGTCAGGGTCACGAAGTTGTGATCCCAATATCCCGAGGCGGTGGTGCGGAGCAGGATCTTCCCGCCGCGCGTGCGGATTTTTGCCGCGACTTGTTCGGCCCAGGCAGCGTGGTGGTGTTGCGGATCGCGCAGCAGCGATGGCGCCAGCGCCCGGTCCTGCTCGACTAGCAGCACGCGCTCGCCTGCTTCGGCAGCGGCCAGCGCGGCACTCAGCCCCGCGGGCCCCGCGCCGACCACCAGCACATCGCAGAACGCGGAGCGCTGGGCGAAGCGATCGGGGTCCGCCTCACGCGGGGCATTGCCCAGTCCGGCGGCGCGGCGGATGAAATATTCGTAGAACATCCAGCGCTTGGCCGAACCGAAGAAGGTTTTGTAATAGAACCCGGCGGGCAGCGCCTTGGCGAACAGCCCGATCACCGCGCCCACATCGAATGACAGGCTGGGCCAGCGGTTCTGGCTGCGCGCGACCAGTCCTTCATAAACGAAGACATCGGTGGCCCGCGTGTTGGGCTCGGTCCGGCCCTGCGTTCCCACCGTAACCAGCGCGTTGGGCTCCTCCACCCCGGCGGTCATGATCCCGCGCGGGCGGTGATATTTGAAACTGCGCGCGACCAGGCCGATGCCGTTAGCGAGCAGCGCGGCGGCAAGCGTATCGCCTTCGCGGGCCTTAAGCGCCTGGCCATCGAAGGTGAAGGTGACGTTTTCGCCGCCGGATGGGCGTGAAGCCCCGCTCATGGCAGCGCCTCGGGTCCGGCCGCGCGGATGGCGGTGATCTGGTGAGTGGAACGGTGGCGGGTCAGCACCAGCCAGGCCCGGCAGCCAAAACTGTGGCGCCAGATTTCGTCATCCAGCCCGCGCGGATTGGCGCGGGTGAACAGGCGCTCCATGGCTTCGGCGGCGGGCGCATCGGGCTGGACGACCGAATCGACCGTCCGTTCGTAGACGAATTCGACCTGCGCGCGCGGGCCGCAGTGAGGGCAATCGATCAACAGCATCCCGGCGCGCCCTCAGCGGTGGTTCGGCATCGGGCCGACCCCGTTTTCGTCGATCGTGGCGCCGCGCTGAAAGCGATCGAGCGCAAACGGTGCGTTGTGCGCGTGGGGGCGGCCGGTCGCCAGCGTGTGCGCATAAGTCCAGCCCGACGCCGGGGTTGCCTTGAACCCGCCATAACACCAGCCGCCGTTGAGATAGAGGTTCGGCACCGGGGTCTCGCCGATGATCGGCGAGCCATCGAAGCTCATATCGGTCACCCCGGCCCAGGTCCGCACCATCCGCAGCCG
>JANMQW010000199.1:0-6520 GCA_031370725.1 Novosphingobium sp. | reverse complement strand
CCGCTCGATGACGAGCAGGTCGCGCGGGCCGAGGCGATGGTGATCACGCAAGACCGCGCCGCGATCGTCCTCAACAAGCCGCCGGGCCTCGCCACGCAAGGCGGCAGCGGTACTTTCGATCACGTCGATCGCCTGCTCGATGCGTTTGCGGGCGACGACCAGCCGCGCCCGCGGCTGGTTCATCGGCTCGACAAGGATACCTCGGGCGTGCTGCTGATAGCGCGCACCCCGGGCAGCGCGGCGTTCTTTTCCAAGCGCTTTTCGGGGCGTTCGGCCAAGAAGACGTATTGGGCGCTGGTGGTTGGGGTGCCCGAACAGTACGAAGGCATGATTGAGGCGGCACTGGCCAAGCAACCGGGCAGCGGCGGCGAAAAAATGCATGTCGATGTCGAAAACGGCCAGCCAGCCAAAACCAAATACCGCGTGATCGACCGCGCCGGCAACCGCGCCGCGTGGGTCGAATTGCAACCGCTGACCGGGCGCACCCACCAGCTGCGCGTCCACATGGCGGCGATCGGTCATCCGATCGTCGGCGACGGCAAATACGGCGGACAACTGGCGTTCCTGACCGGCAGCGTCAGCCGCAAGATGCACCTGCACGCCCGGCGGCTGGTGATCGATCACCCGCAGGGCGATGCACTCGACGTCACCGCCCCGCTGCCCGAGCATTTCGCCGCGACGCTCGAGCAACTGGGCTTCACCCAGGCCGAAGGCGACGTTGGCCCACCCGTCGCGCCCAAGCCCACGCCCGCCGTGGCGAAGAAGCAGGCCGCCAAGGCTCACGCCAAAGGCCTGCGCAAGGACCGCCGCAGCGAAGCCTTGGTCAAGCGGGGCCGTCGAGACGCACCCGCTCCGCGCAAGCCCAGCGCCTCGCCAAACCCCGGCGCCTCACCAAACAAAGGGTCTGTGAAGGCGAAGCCCGCCGCCAGAACTCTCGCCAAGCCCCGCGCCGCGCCCAAAACGTCCCAACCGCCCAAGGCGCCAAAACGCTGATGCGCCTCGCCGTGTTCGATTGCGACGGAACGCTGGTCGATGGCCAGGCCGATGTCTGCGCGGCGATGGATGCGGCGTTTGTTACCGAGGGGCTCGCCGCGCCCGATCGCCACCTGACCCGGCGGATGGTCGGGCTGTCGCTACCCGAGGCGATGCGCAAGCTGCTTCCGGCAGGCGAACCGGCGGTCCACGATTCGCTCGCTGCGCATTATCGCGAGGCTTATCGCGCACGGCGCACCGCAGGCGTGCTCGACGAGCCGCTGTTCGAAGGGATCGCCGCGCTGCTTGAACGCCTGAGCGCGGCGGGCTGGCTGCTCGGCGTAGCGACGGGTAAGTCCGACCGGGGCCTGGCCCACTGCCTGGCAACCCACGGTATCGCCGGGCACTTCGTCACGCTCCAGACCGCCGACCGCCACCCCTCCAAACCGCACCCGGCGATGCTTGAGGCGGCGATGGCAGCGGTCGGCGCGGTGCCGGGCGAAACCGCGATGATCGGCGACACGTCCTACGACATCGCCATGGCCCGCGCCGCGGGAGTTCGGGCGATCGGCGTTTCCTGGGGCTATCACGCTCCCGTGGAACTGATCAGCGCAGGGGCTGTATCGATAGCCGACGATGCTGCCGTGCTGTTCGATTTGCTGGAGGCCACGTCATGACCGACCCCGAACGCGATCCCGCAGCGGCCCGCTGGCTGGCGATCCAACTCGTACGCGCGATGGGCATTGCGATGGTCCTGGTCGGCCTGCTCCATACGGCTGGCCGGTTCGCGCCGCTTGAGGGCGTCCCGCTCTGGTTCGGCTATGTCCTGATCGGGATCGGCTTCCTCGACGTGTTTTATATAACCCGGCTGTTGGCGCGGCGTTGGCGCAGCCCTTCCGCATGAGAAGTTTGGGCGCATGAAACGCTTCTGGCGCGAAGTGACGCTGGAGCTTGAAGGCATCGGCTGGCAGGTTGCGCTCGACGGGCGGCGGGTCAAAACCGCGCAGGCGCGCGCGCAAGTCGCCCCGACCCGCGCTCTGGGTGAGGCGCTTGCCGACGAATGGCGCGCGCAGGGCGAAGATGTGAACGCCGCCGGGTTCGCCTTTCGCGACATGGCCGATTACGCGATCGACATCGTCGCGGTCGATCCAGCCGACGCGATCCGCCGCATCCTCGCCTACGCCGAGGGCGACACGCTATGCTACCGCGCCGAACCCGACGAACCGCTCGCCGCGCGCCAACGGACGGCATGGGAGCCGCTGCTTAAAGCCGCCGAGGCGGCGCACGGGGTTCAATTCGAACGCACCGTCGGCATTCTCCACCGCCCCCAACCCGCCGCGACGCTGGATGTACTGCGAGGCCAGCTGGAAACGCTCGACCCGTTCGCGCTGGCGAGCTTGCAAACCCTCGCTAGCCTCGCCGCCTCGCTGGTCATTGGTCTGGCCGCGCTCGAACCGGGCGCAGATGCGGACACGCTGTTTGCCGCCAGCAATCTCGAGGAAGACTGGCAGGCCGAGCAATGGGGGTGGGACTACGAGGCAGAAGCCACCCGCGCGCGCAAGCTGGCAACATTCACCGGCGCGGCGCGATTTGCGGCGCTAGCACGGAAATAACAGGTTACCCTCGATTGTGCTGCATCGCGCACAAATCAGGCAATTCGCTTTACCCCGCCCACTCTGCCACCTGCCGCGCTACATCGTTCGCAGCGCGATTCAGCGCCGGCCCCAGCACCTCGGGCTCGGCGCTTGCGCCTTGGCTCGCTTCGAACCGGCGGACCTGGACCTGGCCGCCGCGGGTGGTGCGCATCGCGTCGAAGCGGACCACCGCGGTGTTGGTCGGCGCGTTGAAACCCATCGCCAGCAGCCGCCCCGAGAGAACTTCGCTATTGCCGGTGCCGGGTTCGCTTTCGAGCACCAGGCGGCTGCCCTTTGCGCGGATGGTTTCGGCGAGGAGCCGCTGGAACAGCCGCGCCGGGCGTTCGGCCCAGGCGGCCTTCTTGACGTAAGCCAGGTTGGTGGCATCGACCTGCACTGGCACGCGGGTGACGTTGAGCGATAGCGGCGCCTCGGGCACTTCGACCACCAGTGCGCTCGCCAGCGATCCGCTTTGCCCCGCGCCCGCGGGAGCCGGATTTTCGGCGGTCAGGTCGAACAGCGTCGGCGGGGTTTTCGGGCCAAAGCTGAGGCAGCCGCCCAGCAACAGCAGCGCGGCAAGCGGCGCGGTGCGCGCCGCGGTTTTCACAAGATGGTCGGCCCTCATCGTACGAACACCCTTCACTTCTTGTAGTCGGGCAGTTTGGGCCCGCTGATAATAGCGCCCGCGCCCTGATCGTTGAGCCGGTCGGTCACTTCACGCAACGATCGGCTGGTGGCGCGCAGATCGCGCATCGCGGCTTCGGCGGCGGGCAGCGTCTGTTCGGACAGTTGCTTGGCCGCGGGACGCGCATCGCCCAGAGTCGCCTTGAGTTCGTCCGCCGCACCTTGCGCCGACTTGAGCGTGGTGCGCAGCTGATCGGCCAGCCTGTCGCCGTTGTTGTCGAGCGTCTTGTTGAGCGAATTGCCCGCGGTCTCGAAGCTGGCCAGCGTCTGGTTCGCCTGGCGCAGGGTCAGTTGCAGCTCGCTGAACACGCGATCGATCTTGGGCGTGCTGTCGGCCAGGGTGCTGGTCATCCGCTCGCTGTTGGCGAGGATACCCTGGATCGATTCCTGGTTCTTGTCCGACAGCATGAGTGTCAGCCGTTCGGTCAGCGTGGCCAGGCGTTCGAGCAGCAGCGGGGCGTTCGAAAGGATCGCGTTGATCCCACCCTGCTTGGTCGGGATCACGGGCACGCCTTCGGGCCCGGGCTCGGTAATCGGCGGAGCGCCGCGCACCGCGCCGTTGAGCTGGATCGCCGAAACCCCGGTAAAGCTGCCCTGGATTGTCGCCACAGTGCCCAGCAGAATCGGAATTTTCTCGTCGACCCTGATCCGCACGCGGACGAATTCAGGGTCTTTCTCCCACAATTCGATGGTCTTGATCTGGCCCGCCGGAACCCCCGAAAACGCGACCTGCGAGCCGCGCGCCAGCCCGTCGACCGACTGCTTGAAGAAGATATCGTATTCTTTCTGGTCGGCGCTGTTAAGCCGCGCGAGCCAGATAATGCCCGCCGCCAGTGCGGCCAGCAGCATCAGGCTGACAGCCCCCACCCACAGATGATTTGCGCGCGTTTCCATGATCTTGCCCCTTGCCCCCTATGCCCCGGCCGGCGCCGGGCTGTCCACGGCTTTTGCAGCCGGAGCAGAGGCGCGGCCCGCATCGAGGCGGTCCTTGGTGTCCTTCGCGGCGCGTCCGCGCGGACCGTTGAAATATTCCTGAATCCACGGATGATCGGTGGCAAGCAGTTCGGGGATCGTCCCCACCGCGATCACCTTGCCATCGGCCAGCACCGCCACCCGATCGCAGATTTCGTACAGCGTATCGAGATCGTGGGTGATCAGGAACACGGTCAGTTCGAGCGCGTGCTTGAGTTCGACGATCAGGCTGTCGAACGCCGCCGCGCCGATCGGGTCGAGCCCTGCGGTCGGCTCGTCGAGGAACAGCAGTTCGGGATCGAGCGACAGCGCGCGGGCAAGGCCGGCGCGCTTCTTCATCCCGCCCGACAATTCAGCCGGATACTTGCTGGTCGCCTCTTCGGGCAGGCCCGAGAGGACCACCTTGTAACGCGCGATCTCGTGCATCAGTTCGGGCGAGATTTCGGGGAAGAATTCCTTGAGCGGAACTTCGACGTTTTCCGCCACGGTCAGCGTCGAGAACAGCGCGCCGCCCTGAAACAGCACGCCCCAGCGGCTGCGGATGTCGATATCGTCGTCTTCCTGCGCGTCGGTGATCGAGCGGCCCAGAACCTCGATATCGCCTTCGATAGGGATTTGCAGTCCTATGATCGAGCGCATCAACACCGATTTGCCGGTGCCCGACCCGCCGACCACACCCAGGATTTCGCCTTTGCGAACTTCCAAGTCGAGACCTTCGTGGATCACCTGATCGCCAAACGCGTTCTTAAGCCCGTGGACCTTGATCGGGTGTTCGCCGGTGAACTCGTCGAGATTGAGGTCGAGCGCCTCGTCGGGCAAGGTGATGGTATCGTTCGCGGCGCCTCCGGTCATGCCCAGCCGACCTTGGTGAAAAACACCGCGAAGAACGCGTCGAGCACGATCACCATGAAGATTGCCATGACCACCGCAGCGGTTGTGCGCAGGCCCACTTCTTCGGCATTGGCTTTGACCTGCATCCCCTGATAACACCCCGCCACCCCGATGATCAGCCCGAATACAGGAGCCTTGGCCAGGCACACCCACAGATCGTGCATCGGCACCACTTCCTGGATCCGTGACAGGAACGTCCAGAACGGGATGTCGAGCGCGAAGTTCCCGACGAACGCGCCGCCGATGATCGCGGTCACCGCCGAATAGAACCCCAGCAGCGGCATCATCAGCACCGCGGCGAGGATCCGCGGCAAGACCAGCGCCTCGATCGGAGAGACCCCGATGGTGCGCATCGCATCGACTTCCTCGGTCAGCTTCATCGTGCCGATCTGCGCGGCGAATGCCGATCCCGAGCGGCCTGCGACCATGATCGCGGTCATCAGCACGCCCAGTTCGCGCAGGCACAGCCGCCCGGTGAGGTTGATCGTATAGATTTCCGCGCCGAACTGTTCGAGCTGGACAGCGCCCTGCTGGGCGACGACGATCCCGATCAGAAAGCTCATCAGCCCGATGATCCCCAGGCTGGAAACCCCGACCAGCTCGATCTGGTGGATCAGTGCCTTGGTCCGAAAGCGGCGCGGGTGGCGGAAAACGGTACCGATTGCCATCACGATCGTGCCGAGGAACGCGATCACCGCCAGCGCCCCCTGGCCCATCCCACTGACCATCGAGCCGACGGCTTCGGGCACGCGCTCGAGGATCGCGCCGCGGCTCGGGCGAATTTCGCCCTTGCCTTCGGACGCCTTGACCGCTTCGATCAGCTTGTTGGCCTCGGGCGTGCCGCCGACGATCTCGGCCTGGTTGTCGCGCGCCACGCGCCACGCGGTCCACGCACCGACGGTGTCCATGCACTCGACCCCGGCAAGATCGACCTTGGCGATTTTATCCTGAAGCGCGCGCAACTTGCGGTCCATCGGGCCCACGCCCCACACGACCATCGGCCCGGTGAAGGCCAAAGTGGCGGCTCCATCGGCGCCGGGTTCAAGGGTATAATCGGCCAGTGCCCGCATCGGCGGGGTGTTTGCGCGAAAAAGCTTGCCGCGACAAGTGCATCGCTTGCGGTGGTCCGTGCGCGGGTTGCGGTGCAGCACTCGCACTGGCAAAGCCCCGCGGCCATGACCCCAGACGATAGCCAAGCACTCGCCAAGACTTTCGACCCCGCCGCCATCGAGGCGCGCTGGTATGCGCATTGGGAGGCCAACGGGCTGTTCCGTCCCGAACGCCCGGAGGCAACGCCGTTCACCATCGTCAACCCGCCGCCCAACGTCACCGGATCCTTGCACATCGGCCACGCGCTCGACAACACG
>JANMQW010000191.1:0-2746 GCA_031370725.1 Novosphingobium sp. | reverse complement strand
GATTGCGACATCGCGCTGCTGCTGCGCACCATCGCGGCGCTGGCGGAACCAGGCCCATGATTTCAGAAAGTCCGCTCCAGTTGCCCTTACCTTTTCCCCTGTTCGCGCAAGCCGCGATCGAAGCTCCCGTCGCCGTTGCCGCCCCCGCACGATCGCCGACCAAGCCTACCGTCGAGGACGATCGCCTGCAATTGTGCATCGAGCGGGCCGGAAACGACCCCGCGACCTCGCTCGCCGAAGCTTCCGCATGGGTCGCGGCGGCCAAAGGCGCGGGCCGCTCAAAGCCGCTCGAATGCCTCGGCCAGATCTACACCGTACTGCTGCGCTGGGATGCCGCCGAGACCACGTTTGCCGAAGCCGCGCAGGCGACCCCGGCCGCCGATGACGCCCGCCGCTCGGCGCTGCTTGCGCAGGCTGGCAACGCCGCGCTGGCCGGTGGACATGCGGATCGCGCGTTGAACCACCTCGATTCCGCGGTCGGCGTTCCCGGGATCGGGCCGCTGGCGCGCGGTCAGGCCGAGATCGACCGCGCCCGCGCGCTGGTCGCGCTCGATCGGCTTGAGGATGCGGTCGCAGCTCTCGCTGCGGCGCAGCGCGATGCGCCCGACGATCCCGACGCGTGGCTTCTGGGTGCCACCGTCGCCCGCCGCCGCGGCGACCTTGCCGCCGCGCAGCGCCAGATCGAAGTTGCCGGATCGCTGGCCCCGACCGATCCCGAAATCGGCCTCGAGGCCGGGGTGATCGCGATGCTCGACGGGCGCGAACCGGCGGCGCGCAAGGCATGGCAATCGGCGATGCTGGTCGCGCCAGGAAGCCAGGCGGCGGAGATCGCCAAAGGCTATCTTGCCCAGCTTGGCGACGCGCCCGCTCCGACCAACCCGAAGCCGGTCGAAGGCCGATGACGCGCTTTTCGGTTCTCGATCTGGTCCCGGTTGTCGAAGGCGGGAGCATTGGCGAGGCGCTCGCCAGCGCTGCGGCGCTTGCCCAGGCGGCTGAGCGCCTCGGCTATCACCGCTTCTGGGTCGCCGAGCACCACGGCATGGCCGGTATCGCCAGCGCAGCCACCGCGGTGACGCTCGCCCACATCGGCCACGCCACCTCGACCATCCGCATCGGTTCGGGCGGGATCATGCTGCCCAACCATTCGCCGTTTGTGATCGCCGAGCAGTTCGGCACGCTCGATGCGCTGTTTCCAGGCCGCATCGACCTTGGGCTGGGGCGTGCGCCGGGCGCCGATGGACGGGTCGCGCAGATGCTGCGCAAGGATCTAATGCGCGCCGCCGAGGCATTTCCAAGCGACGTGGTCGAGTTGCAGGCACTGTTCGCGGGCGATCCGCGGTTGCCGCTTCAGGCGACTCCGGGTCAAGGAGCCAACATCGACATCTGGATTCTGGGATCGAGCCTGTTCGGCGCACAGCTGGCGGCGATGCTGGGGCTGCCGTATGCCTTCGCCTCGCACTTCGCGCCCGGCGCACTCGACCAGGCGCTGGCCATGTACCGCCGCGAGTTCCGACCGTCGGCGACGCTCGCCCAGCCGTATGTGGTCGCGGCGATCAACGTCATCGCGGCGGACAGCGATGCCGAGGCGACGCTGCTTGGCTCATCGATGGACCAGGCGTTCGTCGCCCTGCGCACCGGCACCCCGGGCAAGCTCAAGCCACCGGTCGAGGGCTATCGCCAGACCCTGCCCCCGCCCGCACTGGCGATGCTCGAAAGCTTCCGCGAGGCCAGCGCCGTCGGCTCGCCTAAAACTGTCCGCACCCGCGTTGCCGGGTTTATCGCGCGCACTGGCGCCGATGAGCTGATCTTTGCCGGTTCGACGTACGACCCCGCCGCGCGGGTTCTCTCGCTGGAGCTGGCGATGGCGGCGATTGTCGGGTTGTAGGGCGAATTACCCGGTTGCCCCGATCCACGCCACAGCCTACCATGTGAATTAATACTTCAAGCGGCCGCAATAAAATAATAGAGCCGCGCCGCGCCATCCCAGGCGCCCGGAGACCCGCGCAGGCATGAACGACGCCCCGCTCACTACCGCTCCCTCGCGCGTCAACGCTTCGCGCCCCATAGCGTCGGGCAAAGCCAAACCTATGGTCGCGGCGCTCGCCGCGCGCTTTGCCGACTCGCTGCTTCCCGGCGAGGCCGAAGGGATGAACGCCGCGCGCTTGTCCGACGCTGCCGCCTTTACGCTGACCGCGATGGCCGAACTCCAGCCTGGCGAGCCGGGGGTCGCGCTGGAAAGCGTGGGGGGCAGCGCCGGGCAACGCTTCCTGCGGCTGGCGGTAATCAACGACGACATGCCATTCCTGGTCGATTCGATCGCGGCTGCGGTGACCCAACAAGGGCTGACGATCGAACGGCTGGTCCATCCGGTGATCGCAGTGCGGCGCGACGCCAAGGGCCGACTCAGCGACCTGCCCGGCAAGGCAACCGACCAGGATCGCCGCGAATCGGTGATCTATCTCGAAACCGAGCGCGGCGATGCCCGCCAGCGCCGCCTGCTCGCCGCCTCATTGGCGACGGTGCTGGGCGACGTCCATGCCGCGGTGGCCGATTGGCCCCGGCTGCAGGACGCAATGCTGGCCGATGCCGAGCAGATCGCCGATCCGGAAGGCGCGGCGCTGTTGCGCTGGCTCAACGACGGGATGCTGACCCAGCTCGGCCATGTCCTGCGCAAACGCGACGGCAGCCAGTCGGGCCTGCTCGGAATCTGCCGCAAGAGCGCGCGCAGCCTGCTTGCTCCGGCCTC
>JANMQW010000151.1:0-3862 GCA_031370725.1 Novosphingobium sp. | reverse complement strand
GCCGCGCCGCTGGAAGTGTGCATCTTCAACGTCGGTGCCAACGTGACCTTCCCCTTGCTCGAAACCACGTCAAGAGTGTTCCACAAAGTTTGGGAAATGGCTTGTTTTGCTGGTTTTCTCGCCGGGCGCGAGGCAGCCCGGCACATGCTTGCCCGCAGGCACGGCTCGATCTTCTTCACCGGCGCAACCGCGGGCTTGAGAGGAGGTTCGGGCTACGCGGCCTTCGCCAGCGCCAAGTTCGGTCTGCGCGCGGTAGCACAGGCCGCGGCGCGAGAGCTTGGGCCGCAGGGCATTCACGTTGCGCACCTTGTGATCGACGCCGGCGTCGACACTGCCTGGGTCCGCGATCGATTACGCGAACGCGATGGCGATAAAGCCTTAGCCGCGCTTGAACCCGACCGCCTGATGCGCCCCGAAGCGGTCGCCGAAGCCTATTGGGCGCTGCACCGCCAACCGCGCGATGCCTGGACCTTCGAACAGGAAATCCGTCCCTTTGGCGAGAAATGGTGAGACTGAAGACCCGAAGCGTACCCGATAATGATCGCTCCAGCCTGCATGGGGTATCCCGGTAAAAAAATATTCCAGTCCGACGACAGGGACTTGCGGCCATTCGAGAAACCCGGAAGATGTCCGTTTTTCAGATTTTTTCCGCTAATTTTCAAAAAACTACAGGGAAAGTGCGCATAATTGCTTACGTGAAATTCACGGCCCGGCAATCACTCGTATCGTTTACGGGGCACTAACCATTAGCTGGCAATGGGCGCTTCATGAAAAGCGCACCAATCCGGCTCACCGCCGCTTCGATCCTCCTGTCAGCCTCCTTCGGGGCCACTGTCGCACACGCGGCGGGGGTCGTCGCGGGCACCCAGATCGCCAATACCGCGACCGCAACGTACGACAGCGGGGCGGCCAGCGTCTCGATCCAGTCGAATACCGTCACGGTCCGGGTGGACGAGTTGCTCAACGTCGCGGTCAGCTCGCTCAGCGCGAACCCCACTGCAGCGGGAGCGGGCACCACGGTGCTCACTTACCAGATAACCAACACCGGCAACGGCCCCGAAGCGTTCGATCTATCGGCGATTACAACGGTTTCGGGCAACGGGTTCGATCCCAGCCTGCAGTCGGTCGCCTATGACACCAATGGCAACGGCACATACGATCCCGGAACCGATGTCATCCTCGCGACCGGCGCGCCGACGCCTGCGCTGGCACCCGACACCTCGCTGACCGTATTCGTTCTCACCACGCTGCCCAGCGGAGCCACCGACGGCCAGACCGGCCAGGTCCAGCTCAGCGCAACCGCCAAAACCGGCAGCGGCAGCCCCGGCACGGTGTTCGCGGGCCAGGGCGCGGGCGGCGGCGACGCCGTGGTCGGTGCCTCGACCGCACTCGACAGTGCTTTGGCCACTGAAATCGCCCGTCTGGCCGCGGTCAACCTGACCAAGTCGACGACAATCCTCGATCCCTTCGGCACCCAGCAACCCGTACCCGGTGCGGTCATCACCTATTCGCTGCTCGCGATGGTGAGTGGCGCGGGCACCGCGACCAACCTCAACGTGGCCGACGTCATCCCGACCGGCACCACCTATCAGCCCGGGACACTCACGCTCGATGGCGTGGCGCTGAGCGATGCGAGCGACTTAGATTCCGGTCAGGCCTCATCCGCGGGCATCGCGGTGGGCCTGGGAACACTGGCCGGAGGGACCTCCAAAACGGTCGCCTTCAAAGTCAAGATCAATTGAGGAACGGACCGATGACCAAGCTTTCATTCGCTTTCTTCTTGTCGCTTTCAGGCATTGCGGCGCTTCCCGCAGCGGCACTTGCCGCGCCGGGCGGGGTCGCCTTGCATGGCGACGTCAAGGTTGAAACCACGACGGTGGTCAACGGGGTCGAAAAGACCGTGCTGGCGGTGCCCAAGATCGTTGTGCCGGGCAACCGCCTGCTGTTTTCGACTGCTTACCGCAATGAGGGGGCCGCCCCAGTGCAGAACTTCGTGGTCACCAACCCGGTGCCCAACGGGATCGCGGTGGCCGCGCCCGATGCAGCAAACCTGATCGTGTCGGTCGATGGCGGCAAAAGCTGGGGCAAGCTGGCTGGCATGACGGTCAAGGACGCCAAGAATGTGCCTCACCCGGCGCAAGCCACCGACGTCACGCACGTTCGCTGGACGGTTGCTTCAATCGCCCCCGGGGCGGCCGGCTCGGTCGCCTATCACGCCGTCGTCAAGTGAATGCGCGCCCGGACGGGGCGCATAAATACCTTTGGATCGCATAAAAAAAAGAGGGACATAAGTCATGAGGAATACAGGGAAACTGCTCAGCAGTGCGGCCACCATGGCGGTGCTGCTGATGGCCAATCCGGCCCATGCTGCGGGTGCCGCCGCGGGCCTTTCGGTGACCAACACAGTGACCGTCAATTACCAGGTGGGCGGCGTTGCCCAGACTGCCCAGACGGCATCAGATACCTTCACGGTCGATCGCAAGATCAACGTCACGGTAGCCGAAGTTGGCACCACCACGACCACTGTCACCCCTGGCCAGGTTGCCGCGGTGACGACCTTCCAGGTCACCAACCTTTCCAACGCCACGCTCGATTTCGCGCTGACGGTGGCGCAGCAAGTCGGCGGAGCCGGCGCGCATGCCAACACCGACACGTTCAACGTGACCGCTCCCAAGATCTACCTCGACAATGCCACGACCGGCGTCGTGGGTTCTTATGACGCAGGCGATACGCTTGTCACCAGCATCGACGAACTGGCAGCTGATGGCAGCCGGACGATCTTCGTCCTCGCCGACGTGCCGCTCGGCCAGCTCACCGGTGCCGTGGCAGCGGTGACACTGACGGCCACCGGGCGTGAAGGCGGCACTGCGGGTTCCCTGGGCGTCGCGCTGGGCGAGACCACCACGGCCAACACCGCGGGAATGGACACCGTCTTCGCCGATGGGGCGGGTTCTACCGATGCCGTGCGCAACGCCGATTTTTCGGCCAAGGATGACTATACCGTCAGTGCGGCGGCGCTCACGATCACCAAGGTCAGCACCTTGATCAGTGATCCGCTGAACGGCACCACTTTTCCCAAGTACATTCCCGGAGCGGTGATCGAATACTGCATCAGCGTGGCTAACGCGGCCGGTGGATCCTCGGCCACCGGTGTGGCAATCTCGGATCCGCTTCCGTCGGAGGTGCTGTACCTCACCAGCTTCGGGATCAAGGTCGATGGCTCGGTGGCTTCGGGCGTTTGCCAGGCCGATGGCACGGGCACGGGAGCGATTGCCGGGAGCACGGTGAGCGGAACGATCGCCAGCGTGGCGGCCGGATCGACTCGCACCGTCCTGTTCCGTGCGACGATCCAGTAGGCGCACTTGGGTTTGCGAGGGAGGAGGATCGCCTCCTCCCTTGCCTACCCGCTGACAGCCATGCCGCCATCGCTCACCTTCCGCACGGTTATCATGGCGCTCTTCGGAGCGCTTTTGTGCGTTTGGGCGGGGCTGGCGCAGGCACAAGTCATCTCCAACACCGCGACCGCCACCTTTGTGAGCGGTGGTCAAACCAGGTCGGTCAATTCCAACACCGTAACCACCACAATCCGCTCGGTTTCCGCGACGATCGAAACCCTGCGCGCGGTTTCCGGCGCGGGCATTTCGGCCAGTTTCGCCCCAGCGATGTGCGGGGGTCGGACGCTTCCCGTGCTAACGGGCCAGGGCAGCTCGGGACAACTGGTGACGGTCGAGCCGACCACCGCGATCCGCGCTGGCGAGCAAATCGTATTCCGCCTGACTGCGCCTGCCGGCAACCGCGATCCCGCCGCGATCGATACGATTTCAGCGGTGATCACCGCGAGTAACGGCGATTCCGAAGTTCT
>JANMQW010000057.1:0-5968 GCA_031370725.1 Novosphingobium sp. | reverse complement strand
GGAAGCAGCGCGAGCAGCCGGGCCATCCCGCACCACCCGGTTAGACCTGCGAACGTCAAACCCGCGCCGACGAACCCGGCGAGCCCGAACCAAGCCGGCGCGACCGCAAGGCCGAGGGCAACGCCGGCAAGGATCAGCAGCCCCGCGGCGATCTGCACCTGGCGCATGATCTCGAGGGGGGCGGCGCGGTTGTCGATCACCGGCAAGCCTGCCTTGCGCCACGCCTCCAGACCGCCATCAAGGACATAACCCTCGCCCGCGCAACACGCAGCGAGGCGCTGCGCATTGGCCGCGGTGCGCGCGCCAGAACGACAGTGGAAGACAACCGGTACGGCACCATCGAACGGAACCAGCTTATCGAGCGGATGGTTTTCGGACCCCGGCAGGCGCGCGCGTGTGAACTCGTTCACCTCACGGATATCGACGAGCCGTGCGCCGCTGGCCGCGAGTTCGCGCGCTTGGGCAGGAGAGACGAAACGCAACGCCATGGCTCAGGATTCCTGGCAATAGAGACGATAGAGGGTGGCAAGCAGCTCTGCGCAGCGCGGATCGTCGAGGCTGTAGAGCAGCGATTGCGACTCGCGCCGGAAGGTCACCAACCCTTCCTTGCGCAGCCGCGCCAGATGCTGGGAAAGCGCAGATTGCGACAGTCCGATTTCGGCGGCGAGCGCGCCAACCGACATCTCGCCGCGTTCGGCCAGCTTGCATGCGATCATCAGCCGACGCCAGTTGCCGAGCACAGCGAGTTGGCCCGCGACCATGACGGCATTGGCCTCGAACGCGGCCAGGTCCATCGGCGGCTTCTGAAGATGTTTTTCCATTAGGACTTGCTAATAAAGTGATCCCTAATATATGTCAAGCGAATTGGAGCATGCCATGTCCGCCAAACCCGTCATTCAGGCCTTCTTCGACGAACCGACCAATACGGTCAGCTACCTGGTCTGGGACGAAGCGACGCATCGCGCTGCGGTTATCGATCCGGTGCTCGATTTCGACCTCGCTGCGGGAACCGCCGATGTCCGCTCGGCACAGGCAATCCTGGCCGCGGCCGAAGAAGCGGGGCTGACGATCGACTGGGTGCTGGAAACCCACGCCCATGCCGACCACTTGTCCGCAGCCCCGTTCTTCAGGGCGAAAACGGACGCGCGAATCGCGATCGGCGAGCACATCCGCGACGTTCAAAAGATTTTCCGTCCGGTCTTCGACGCCGACGATCTCCGGACCGACGGGTCCGACTTCGACCGCCTTTTCACCGACGGCGAGCGGTTTGCAATCGGCAGTCTCGAGGTGGAGGTGATCCACGTTCCGGGCCATACGCCTGCCGACGTCGCCTATCGCATCGGCGACGCAGTGTTCGTCGGCGATACCCTGTTCATGCCCGATTACGGCACCGCCCGCACCGATTTCCCCGGAGGAGACGCACGCCAGCTCTATCGCTCGATCCGCAAACTGCTGGCGCTCCCCCGCGAGACCAGGCTGTTCATGTGCCACGACTACAAGGCGCCGGGCCGCGAGGTCTACGGCTGGGAAACGACGGTCGGGGATCAGCGCGACCGCAGCGTCCATGTGCACGACGGCATCGGCGAGGACGAATTCGTCGCGATGCGCGAGGCGCGCGACGCGACTCTCGCGGTGCCGCGCCTGTTGTTGCCCTCGGTCCAGGTCAACATCCGCGCCGGCCGCTTCCCCCCGGCCGAGTCCAACGGGGTCAGCTATCTGCGGATTCCGGTGAAGGCGGTCAGCGGCCCGTCTTCGGACCCACTCAGATAATCCCCACCGCCTTGCCCGCCCGCTCGAACATTCCCAGAATCGTCTCGACCTGCTCGACTGTATGCTCCGCGCACAGCGAGCAGCGTAGGAGGGTCATGTTGGCAGGGGTTGCGGGGGGCCGCGCGAGGTTGACGTAGAGGCCTTCCTTCAACAGCGCCTCCCACATCGCCGCGCCGCGTTCGAGATCGGGCATGATCACCGCGATGATCGCCGATTGCGGGGTTTGCGTGCCTAGTTGGAAGCCCTTTGCCTTCAGCCCGGCGTGGAGCGTGCGGCTGTTTTCCCACAAGTGTGCGCGCTTGTTGCCGCCGTGCATCAGCTTGCGGATGCTGGTTGCAGCCGTGGCGACCACGCTGGGCGGCAGGCTGGCGGTGAACACATAGGGGCGGCAGACCAGCCTCATGATCTCGAACTTGGGGTGATTGGAAACGCAGAATCCGCCGACCGTGCCGACCGACTTGCTGAACGTGCCGATCACGAAATCGACCTCGTCGAGCACGCCCACATCTTCGGCCACGCCGCGGCCGTTGGGGCCAATGAAGCCCATCGAATGCGCCTCGTCGACCAGCACCATCGCGCCGTTGGCCTTGGCGATGCGGACCATTTCGGCAAGCGGGGCGATATCGCCGAGCATCGAATAGACGCCCTCGAGGATCACCAGCTTGCCCGCGCCTTCGGGGATCCGCTTGAGGCGCTTTTCCATCGCCTCGATGTCGTTGTGTTTGAACGGCACGACTTCGGCGTCGCCCAGCTTGCAGCCGTCCCAGATGCTCGCGTGGCTGTCGATATCGAGCACGATGTAGTCGCCCTTGCCCGCGATAGTGCTGATGATCCCCAGGTTGGCCTGGTACCCGGTCGAGAACACCATGGCGTGGTCCATGGCGTAGAATTCCTTGAGCGCGTCCTCGCACTCGCGGTGGCCCTGGTAAGTGCCGTTGAGAACGCGGCTGCCGGTGGTGCCCGCACCGAACTCGTCGAGCGCCTGCTTGCCCGCGGCGATCACATCGGGATCGAAGGTCATCCCCATGTAATTGTAGGTGCCCAGCAGAATCGTTTCGCGCCCGTTGCAGATCGCCTTGGTGGGCGAGAGGACGCGCTCCATCACCAGGCTATAAGGGTCCTCCTGCCCGGTGGAGAGCAGGTTGGCGCGCATTTCGATCAGCGGATCAAACTTGCTGAACAGGTCGGGACCCGCGCCCGCAAGAGCGACGGGACGGTCGGATACGTCGATACCTTCGGTCATATTATCCCTGCAACTTGGTAACGGCGTCGATCAACTGGCCGTACGTTTCGATATCGGCTTGCTGATTCATGCTGATGATGATGTCGAATTCGTCCTCGATCGCCGCGACGAAATCCATCACCGTCAGGCTGTCAAATTCAAGATCGCCGGCAAAGGTCGAGGCATCGGTGGCAGCCGCGCCTTTCGTGTTGAACGGCGCTAGGATGGCGGCGATGCGGTTGGCGGTGGCGGCGCGGTCCATGGTGGCTGGCTCCAATTGGGTCAGGCGGCCAATGGCCGGGGAATGCGGCGCAAAAGCGGCGCAGGGAGCGAAATGTCAAGGTCGCGGGCGCGGCCCCAATTCCCGCATGCAATCCTCTCTGAGTTCCGGCAGACTTTCGCGGATCGTTCGCCAAATTGTGACCAGATCAACCCTGTCGTAGTCGTGCCGGAGCATGTTGCCGAGTCCACGCACAGCGTCGACCGGCGTTTGGGGCGAGATTTCCGCCATGCGGTCGGGGCCAATCTTGATGACCGCTTCCGTAATCCGGTGCAGGCAGCGCTCCACAGCGTCTACGGTCTTGGAATCGGACGCGAAAGTGCTAAGATCGAGACCGACGACATAGCCGTCGATCCGGTTGATATTCTCGATAATGTCCTGAAGCCGCAGCGCTTGGCGCTCAGTAGAGACGCAGGCGATCCCGATCGATCTGGGCTTGCATCCGGGGATTGCGCGCGGGTTCGACGATGAGGTCCACCGGGGAGCCGAGCAGCCGCGAGAGTTGCTCCGAGATAGCGGCAAACCGAAACAGATCGATGTTTGCAGCTGCGTCGAGGGTGACCGCAAGGTCGATGTCCGATGCCGCAGACGATTGGCCACGCGCTGTGGAACCGAACCACGACAGCCGAGCGAGGCCAAGGGCCTGTAGGGTCGCCTTGTTGCTGTTCAGCCTGTCGATCACCGATTGCCGGTCCATGCGGTGAATTTGTCGCAGTTGAGGCCAATGGTCAACGCTTTCGCGCTTTTTGGAAACTCAGCAAAATCATCACTACCCCACCAGCGCCCTTACCGCCGCCATGAACGGGCCGATCGATACCGGCTTGGCGAGGTAATTGTCCGCGCCGGCATCGCGGATGCGCTCCTCGTCGCCCTTGCCCGCATAGGCGGTGACAGCGAGGACCGGGATCGAGCGCAGCACCGGGTCGGCCTTTGCCGCCTCGATCAGATCGAGCCCCGAGACATTGGGCATCTGGATATCCATGATGATCAGGTTCGGCACGAATTCGCGGGCACGGTCAAGTGCCTGAAGCCCGTCGGCGACCGGCTCGACGGCAAAGCCCTGGCTTTTGAGCACAGCGCAGAACAACTTGCGGTTAAGATCGTTGTCCTCGACAACAAGAATTCGCTTTGCCACTTGATTCCCCGCACGCCATGGCGCTGCATGGGCTCTATGTCTTTGGAAGGTTTTTGACAATTCTCCGCGACCGATCATCCCCCGCCGCCGACCCCGAGGCGCTGGCGCTCGCCGCACTCGGCTGGCTACTCGCCGACGAGAATCGCGCCGGACGTTTGCTGGCGCTCACCGGGCTGACCCCGGAAGCCCTGCGCGCCGGACTGGGCGAGGGCGCGGTGCTTGGCGCCGTGCTCGATTTCCTCTGCGCGCATGAACCCGATCTGCTGGCGGCGGCGGATGCTCTGGGAGTCGCCCCGCAGGCGCTGGCCGGCGCCCGCGAAAGGCTGGGGGCATGAGCCGCCCGCTGATCATTTCCGATTGCGATGAAGTGCTGCTCCACATGATCGCCCCGTTCCGCGATTGGCTGGCCGACCAGCACGGCATAAACTTCGACATGAGCTCTGGCGATTTCGCCAATGCCATGACCCGGCAGGGGACCGGGGAGCTGGTCGCAACCGGGGAAATCTGGCCGCTGCTCAATCTGTTTTTCGATAGCGAAATGCATCGCCAGTTGCCGATCGCCGGTTCGGTCGGCGCCATGTCGGCACTGGCGGACCATGCCGATGTGGTGGTGCTGACCAATCTCAACGATCACCGGCAGGAAGCGCGCACCCGGCAACTGGCCGATCACGGGATCGATCTCAGGGTCTTTACCAACCAGGGGCCAAAGGGCCCGGCGCTGAAGGCGATTCTCGACGAATACCGCCCGAGCCGCGCGATCTTCATCGACGATCTTGCGCAGCATCACGGCTCGGTCGCCGAAATCGCGCCGCATGTCTCGCGGCTGCACTTGTGCGGCGAGCCGCTGATCGCGCCGAATATATCCTGCGCCCTCACGGCCGGCCATGCCCATGCCCGCATCGACAATTGGGCGGCGGCCTTGCCTTGGCTGCTGGACAGGCTCTATTCGGCCAATGATGACTGACTCGGAATTTGAAGCGAAGCTGGCCGCGCTCGGCCTGGTCCTGCCCGAACCGGCTGCGCCGGTCGCGGCCTATGTCCCCGTGGTGGTGGCGGGAGGTCTGGCTTATGTTTCCGGGCAGCTGCCGTTTATCGGCGGGGCGCTGGTCAAGGGACGGCTTGGCGAGGATGTCTCGACCGCCGAAGGCTATGATGCGGCCCGGGCCTGCGGGCTGATGATCCTCGCGCAGTTAAAAGCCGCGCTGGGCTCGCTCTCGCGGATCGAGCGGATCGTCAAGTTGGGCGCGTTTGTCACCTCGACCGCGGACTTCACTGACCAGCCCAAAGTCGCCAACGGCGCGTCCGAATTGATGGCCGCGCTGTTCGGCGAGGCCGGCCGGCACGCGCGCAGCGCCGTCGGCGTACCAGTGCTGCCGCTGGGCGCTGCGGTTGAGATCGACGCCATTGCCGCTGTTCGCCCTGCTTGACCGCTGCTTCGCGCCGGCGCCCGAGCCGCGCAAGGTGGCATGGATCGGGCAGACGCATTTCGCGCACCGGGGGTTGCACGGGCGCGGTGTCCCGGAAAACTCCCCGGCCGCCTTCGCCGCCGCCATCGCGCGGG
>JANMQW010000040.1:0-8451 GCA_031370725.1 Novosphingobium sp. | reverse complement strand
CTGACGAGGCCGGGTTTAGAAGGGTGAAACACGAGCACGCGCGACCGGCGCGGCGCCTGCTTGGACGGATGTGCGACACACAAGCGAAAAGCCGGGTAGTGCGAGGCGCCAGCCCGGCTCAGCCGTGGGCGAAATCGACTGGAAAGCAGGTCTGGAATGGCAATGGGCGCGCTTTCCATCGCGGCTTATACTGCCGCGCAGATGGCAGGCTCGTGATCTGCGGACTGGCGGTAGGGGAGCTTCTTCCTTCACGGCTCCGCAGTGCGAACGCCTGCTGCATCCGATCTTCGCAGCGGGCGGTGGTGCCTGACGAGAGCTGGTCTTGATCACCGCCCCATGCCGTGCGCCCGCGCCCGTCGCGGCATGAGAGTGGTTTCACCCTCTCGGGCGGAGACGGATTGCGGAAGCTTACGCATTGCCCGCCACCCGTTTCCGACGGCGCAGGCATACAACCGATGTGATTATTTATGTGAAGGAGTTTCGACTTTACTCGACTTGTCGCCGCGGTTGATCGCTTACATCAGCAGGATCGAAATCCGGCGATTCCTGGGGTCCTGCGGGTTGTCCTTTAACAGCAGCTCGCGGTCGGCGACCCCTTCGATCCGACGGAAGCGGCCCTCGGCGATGCCGCTGCGCAGGAGCGCCTGGCGGGTGGCTTCGGCGCGGCCGGCGGAGAGCGACCAGTTGTTGGCCGCACCCCCGTTCCAGGTTTTCGGGCCGGTCGCACCGCCGCGCCATGGCAAGGCATCGGTATGGCCGCGGATCGTCAGCCCGCCGCCTTCGGGCGATATGGTCGTGGCGATCGCCCGCAACAGCCCGGTCGCCTGCGTGGTCAGCAGCGTGGTGCCCAGCTCGAACATTGCGAAGTTGGCGTCATCGACCAGATCGATCCGGATGCCCTCGGTGGTATCGACCATCCGCACCTGGCGGGCGAGCCGCTGAAGGTCCTTGCTCGCGGCAAGCTTGGCGTCGAGCCGGGCGCGCATCAGCGCCACCTTCTTGAGATTGCCCGATCCTTCCTTTGGCCCGCCGGTGGCATCGCGCGGGATCGTGATCGCGCGGGTGCCGGTCTGCCCGGCGCGGTTGGGATAGCTGTCGACGTCGGTCAGCGACGAGCCACCAAGCAGCCCGTGTGAACCCGCCCCGCCTTGCTTCAACTTGACCAGCGTCGGGGTGAAGTAATCGGCGATGCCCTTGCGCTGTTTCTCGGTGGTCGCGCCCAGCAGCCACAGCAGCAGGAAAAACGCCATCATCGCGGTGACGAAATCGGCATACGCGACCTTCCACGCGCCGCCGTGGTGACCCGCAGCGACGATGGTGATCTTCTTGACGATGATCGGCGGCGGCGCGTTGTGGCCGCTCTTTGCACTCGCCATCGCTCAGCGCCCGCGCAACGCGTCGAGCAGTTCGGACAGGCCGGGGCGGACGTCGTGGCCCAGCCCCGAACGCGCGCTTTCGACCACCAGCGGCTGGGGCCATCCGTGCAGGCTCGCGATCGTTATCTGCTTGACCGCGTTGAAAATCTGCTCGTCGGCATCGAGCACCTGTTTAAGCCGCCCGGCCAGCGGCGCGACCATGCCGTAGGCTAGCAGCACACCCATGAACGTGCCGACCAGCGCCGATCCGATCATCGCGCCCAGGATCGAGGGCGGCTTGTCGATCGAACCCATCGTCTTGACCACGCCAAGTACCGCGGCGACGATCCCCAGAGCGGGCAGCGCGTCGGCCAGCCCTTCCAGCGCGTGGTGCGGCTCATTCATCTCGTGGAAGTGGGTTTTCATCGCGTTATCCATGACTTCTTCGACCGCGTGAACCTCGAGCGTACCCGACGAGACCACGATCAGGGTCAGGGTATCGCCGATCAGCGCGATCAGCGGTTTGTTGGCAAGCAGGCGCGGGAATTCGGCGAACAGCGCCGAATTTGCGGGATCGGTGACGTGGCTTTCAAGCGCGACCGGGCCATCGGTCTTGAGCAGGCGCATCAGCCGGGTGACCAGGATGATCGCGTCGATGTGATCCTGCTTGTTGTGCTTGGGTCCCTTGAAGATCTTGGCGAAGCTGCCGCCGATTGCCTTGAGTCCATGGAGCGAATTGCCCGTCACCAGCGCGCCCACAGCGGCCCCGCCGATGATCAGCATCTCGTGCGGGATCGCCTCCATCACCGGGCCAAGCGCGCCGCCGGTGATCGCAAAACCCCCGAACACCATGACGAGCAGGATGACCATCCCGATAACAGCGTACATTTCTCAAGACCCCCGGGTAACGAATTAAAGAATCAACGAATTTGATCAAATAGCGACAGTCCGGAAAGCCTCGCTAAGCTGGCTTGGCTGGCTTCGAGGACGGTCATCGTCTGCTGGAGCCGGGTGACCGTGGCGGCGATGTCGGTACCGCCCACTGCGGCCTCCTCGATGGCGCGCGATTCCCCGCGCTGGATGGACTGCGTAGTTGCCAATTCGATCCAGTTGAGTCGCGCGCCGATCACGGTCTGCGCGGTGGTTGCGGTGGTCAGGCCGGTGTCGAGCGAAGTCAGTGCATTGCGTGCCGCTCCTGCCGAATCGGGTGAGCCGCCCCGAAGCGCATCGGCCAGGCCCTTGATCGTGGCGAACAGATCGGTCGCCGCGCCGCCCAAAGTGAAGTTCAGGAATTCGGGCCCGGTAACCCCGCGCGCAACGCTTTGCCCGTCGCCGAGGTCGAGCTGGCCTGCGCCCGCGGTCCCGGCATAGATGGCATTGCCTGAAGCATCGGAAGTGTAGGCGGGGCCTGCGGCTTCGCCGCCGAACAGCGCGTGCCCGGCGCTGTCGCGGGCGTTGACGAGCGAGAGCAAGCCGGTGTTGAGCTGCGCCAGTTCCTGCCCGATCGCGGCGCGCTGGGCAGGGTTGAGCGTGCCGTTGGCGGCCTGGGTCGCCAGCTCGCGGGCGCGCCCAATCGCGTTGGTGAAGCCCGAAAGCGCGTCGTCGGCGAGTTGCAGATCGGCGCTGGCGCGGTTTGCATTGGCGCTATCGACCACGGCCAGCGCATCGGCGCGCGACAAGGCTCGCAGCCGCGCGGCGGCGACCGGGTCTTGCGAGGATCGAGTCAGGCGTTCGCCGCGCGCGAGATCGCCTTGCAAGCCTTCGGCGCGGGCGCGCAGGCTGGCGATGCTCTGGGTCGAGCGATCGTAAAAGGCGTGGGTGCTGACGGCGGTCATAAGATCCCTCACCGGATGGACAGAATTGTGTCGAACAGCGTCGAGGCGACCTGCATCGCGCGGCCCGAAGCCTGGAACGCCTGCTGGAAGCGGATCAGGTTGACCGCCTCGGCATCGAGATCGACCCCGCTCTGGGCGTCGTATGCGGCGCGCGCTGACGATGCGATGGTCTGTAGGGCTTCGCGGGTCACGGTGCGTCCAGCGACCGCCGAGGAAATCGCGAACAGCGCCGCGTCGGCCTGATCGGTGACCCCGGCGCCGGTCAGCGCGGCGCGCAAGGCATTGAGGTTGGCGGGGTCGCGGCTGCCCGCCGGGGCCCCGGCGGGAGCGGTGGCGAGTTGGGCACCGCTGCTCAAGGCGACCGCGATATCGGCGGCGCGAGTGCCCGAAAACAGCGGCTGGCCGGGCGACCCATCGAGCGCGACGCCGTTGGTCTGAGCGGCGTTGGCGACCGCGATCAGTGAGGCGGCGGTGGCATCGAGCCGCCCGCGCATTTCGGCCAGCGTAACCAGCGCCTGCGCCTTACCCGCCAGCGCGCCGCCCGCCAGCGCCACGGGGGTTCCGGCCAGCGTGAATGATAAAGTTCCGTCGGCGGCGGTGGTGCTGGCAAATGTGCTCACCGTCCCACCGTTCACCAACGTTGGTCCGCCGGCGCCGGCCAGCGCCACATGGACGGTCTGGTCGGCAGCAATGGTGGTCGAAATGTCAGCGAACCCCGCAAGCTTTTCCAGCAGGGCATCGCGCTGGTCGAGCAGCGCAGTCCGGTCGGTGCTGCCATCGGTGGCGCGGGCGAGGCGCAAGTTGACCTTGGCGAGCTCGCCGCCAAGCAGATTAACCTGGGCGACCCCGTCTTGCGCTTCGAACTGCAGGCCGTCACCGACCGCATCGAGCCCCGAAGCGGCGATCGTAAAGGTCCGCGCCGCAGTCCGCGCGTCTTCCAGCGCAGCCGCGCGCAGCGACGGGTTGACCGGATCGGCGGCAAGCTGGCCCAGTGAAGCTTCGAACTTGACGAGCGCGGGATACAGCCCCGATTGTTCGACCGCCGCCTCCATATCGGTGAGCCCGGCGACTTCGGCATCGGCGCGCGCCACGTCGGAGCCGGTGCGGCGGACTTCGGCCTGGCGGTAAACGTCGGCGTTGCGGGTAATCCCGGCGAACCGCACGCCCGAAAACGAGACTTCGTCGATCTGGCCAGGTCCGCTCGCCGGGGCAATTTCCTCCAGACGAGCCGAGCGGCGGACATAGCCCTCGGTCGCGGCATTGGCGATGTTCTGTGCGGTGAGATCGAGCGCGATCCGCGCCGCGGTGGCGCCGCTGCGCGCAATCGAGATGAGGTCGGTAGACATGGGCTATGCCCCCGGCTTCGCTATCGCCGCGCCGAGCTGGCTGGCGAGCTGCGCTTCGATCTGCTTGGCGATCCCGAACGCGCCGGTCTGCGCGGCGAGATCGGCGAAGCGTTCGTCCTGCATCTGGCGGAAGGTGCCGAGCGCCTCGCTATTGAACAGCCCGCCGCCGAAATCGGTCTGGCGCGCGGCGGACAGCATCTGGCGGATGAAAATCGCCTCGAACTGCTTGGCGGTGCGGTCAGCTTGGCGCGCTCTCCAGAAATGGGCGGCGCGGCAAGCGAAGGGGCCGAGAGCGGGCTCATATCACCACCATCTCGGCCTTGAGTGCACCGGCCTGTTTCAGTGCCTCAAGGATCGCGACGAGGTCGGACGGGCTGACCCCCAATGTGTTGAGCGCATCGACCAGCTTGGCCAGCGAGGCGCCGGGCCGCAGCAGTGCGACGTGCGCGCCCTTTTCCTCGACATCGATCGCGCTCGATTCCTGCTGCGCGGTTTCGCCGCCGCTGAACGGAGCAGGCTGGCTGATCGTCGGCTTCTCGTCGATCCGCACCACTAGCTTGCCGTGGCTGACCGCGGCGGGCGAAAGCCGCACCGCGCTGCTGATCACAACGGTTCCGGTGCGGCTGTTGACGATGACCCGGGCAGGGGCCTCGGCGGGCACGACCTCGATCATTTCGATCGCCGCCATCATCGAGCCGCGAGCGTCGCCGCCTGCGGGCAGGTGGAGCGCGAGGGTGACCCCGTCCTCGACACTGGCGACCCCGCCGAAGCGTGCGTTGATCGCGTCGCGGACGCGCGTTGCGGTCAGGAAATCTGACTGGTTGAGGTTCCAGCGCAGCGTTTCATCGATGTCGAACCCGGTTGCAACCGCGCGTTCGACGCTGCCGCCGTCCGCTATGCGGCCCACGGTGGGGATGTTGACCGTCAGCTTGGAGCCGTCCTTGCCCGAGATGCCGAGCCCACCGACCGCCAGGTTGCCCTGCGCCATCGCATAGATCTGGCCATCCGCGCCATACAGCGGCGACAGGATCAGCGATCCACCGCGCAAGGATTTGGCCTTGCCGAGCGTCGAGACGGTGATGTCGAGCCGCTGGCCGGGCTTGGCGAAGGCGGGCAGGTCCGCGGTGATCAGCACGGCGGCCGCGTTCTTGAGCCCCGGCTGGCTGCCGGGCGGAAGCTGGAGGCCGAGCCGACCCGACAATCCCTTGATCGCCTGAGTCAGGTATTCGAGGCTGTCGTCGCCGGTCCCGTCGAGCCCGACGACCACGCCATAGCCGGTCAGCTGGTTCGATCGTACGCCCTGGAACGCGCCCAGGTCGCGCACACGCTCAGCGTGGGCGAGGGTGGGGGTGATGGCGAGGAGGAGGGCGGCCAGCGTCCTTCGAATGAACATCTTCACATTCCTCAAAACGGCGTGACGAGGTTGAAGAACCGGCTCAGCCAGCCCTCGCGGCTGGCGCGCTGGACCGCACCTTTGCCGGCATATTCGATCTTTGCGTCGGCCACGCGGCTGCTGGCGATCTGGTTGTCCGCCGAGATGTCGGACAGGCGCACGATCCCTGCGAACTGGATCCATTCCTGTCCCTGGCTCAGCAACATGCGCTTTTCTCCGCGGACCAGTGCGGTCCCGTTGGGTCGCACTTCGGCAATCGTCACCGCTACCGTCGCATCGAGCGAGCTGGTCTGGACCGCGTTGCCCGAACCGTTGAACGACCCTTGGCCCGTAGCTTTAAGGGCGTTGGGGTTGAGGAACGACAGCAGGCCGGAGGTGGGGGGAGTGATCCCGAAGCTGCCGCTGCGTTGGGTCTTCGATCCCGCGGTCTTCGAGGTGCTGGTACTTTCGACCAACACGATCGTCAGCGGATCGCCGACCGCGCGAGCGCGGTTGCCCTGAAACAGCGGAGCATAGCCCGCGGCCGAGAAGATGCTGCCGTTTGCCACGTGCGGCGGCGTCGTCGCCACGGGCGTCGTGGGCTCGTAGCCCGAAGGCTTGGGCGGCTTGGCGAAAGCGTCGGGTGCCGCGCTGGCCAGGAGGGCCAGCGCGGCGGCGACGTAACAGGTGGAGGCCAATCGAGTAGAAAGGCGGGTCATAGCGTCTGGTTCGCATTGCGGAGCATTTCATCCACCGCCGAGATCATCTTGGAATTGATCTCGTAGGCGCGCTGGCATTCAATCATATCGACCAGCTCTTCGACCACGTTGACGTTCGAGGCTTCGAGCATGCCTTGGCGGATGTGGCCGCGTCCGGCGTCCCCGGCGGGACCGATCTGGGCCTGGCCGCTGGCCGCAGTTTCTCCCAGGAAGTTGTCGCCCAGCGATTGCAGTCCTGCGGCGTTAACGAAGCTAGCGACGGTAATCTGGCCGAGCTGCGCGGGATCGCCGCCCTCGGCGCTGCTCGCCGAAACGGTGCCATCGTTAGCGACGGTGATTGCGGTGGCGCCTTCGGGCACGGTGATCGGTGGCTGCACGGCATAGCCCTGCGCGGTAACTAGCTGGCCTTCGGCAGAGCGTGAAAAGTTGCCCGCGCGGGTATAGGCAAGCCGCCCACCGGGGAGCGAAACCTGGAAATAGCCGTCGCCGTCGAGCGCGAGATCGAGCGCGTTGCCGGTGGTGTTGAGCGTGCCCTGGGTAACGATCTGGGTGGTCGACTGGATGTTGACCCCGGTGCCCAGGTTAAGCCCCGTGGCATAAGTGCTCTCGCTGCTCGATTGCTGCCCGGCGACGCGCGAATCCTGATAGGCGAGCGTCGAGAAATTGGCGCGATCGCGCTTGAACCCGGTAGTCCCGATGTTGGCGAGGTTGTTGGCGATCACGCGCATCCGTGTGTCCTGGGCTTCAAGCCCGGTGCGGGCGACGTGAAGGGCGGAAGTGGGCATTGTCGGGTTTCCTTCAGCTGAGGCGCATCAGCGCCGTGCCGCCCTCGTCGACCTCCTTGGCGGTCGCGACGAGTTTGGTGCGCATGTCGTAGAGGCGCTGGGCTTCGATCATCTGGACCAGCACTTCGCTGGTCCGGACATTCGATTGCTCGAGCGACCCCGAGGTCAGGCGGGCTTCGGGATCAGTCGGCAGAACTCCGCCACCTTGAACCTTGAAAAGGCCGTCGAGGCCCTTGGCGATCTTGCTGCCCGCGGGGCTGGCGAGCTTGAGCTTGTCGAGTTGGGTGAGCGGCGCATCGGGGGTGGCGGCATCGCGGACCAGCACCGCGCCATCGGGCGCGATCGACAGTTCGCTGCCCGGCGGCACACTGATCGGTCCGCCTTCGCCCAGCACAGGACGGCCTTCGCCGTTGACCAGCAGACCGCTGGGCAGCAGCGCCAGGTCGCCGCGCCGGGTATAGGCTTCGCCGCCGTCCTCGGCCTGGACCCCGAGTAGCGCCTCGCCCGACAACGCGATGTCGAGCGGGCGGCCGGTTTCGATCAGGCTTCCCGCTTCCATCCGCGCCGAGCGCACTTCGCCCTCGGTCAAGGTGCGGGTTTCGACTTGCGAGCCTTTCACGGTAACCGGGGTGAACTGCATGATCTCGGCGCGGAACCCGATGGTCTGCGCGTTGGCCATGTTGTTCGCGGTCATCCGCTGCTGCGCCATCGAGGCGGACATGCCGGATACGGCGGTCCAGATCAGGCGGTCCATTATCAGCTCCGCAGGTTGATGATGGTTTGCGAGATCTGGGTCGCGGTATCGATCGCCTTGGCGTTGGCCTGGAAGTTGCGCTGGGCGGTGATCAGGTTGACCAGCTCTTCGGCAATATCGACGTTCGATCGTTCGAGCGCGCCAGAGAGCAGCTGCCCATACTGGCCCGCACCGGGCTGGCCGAATTTCGCCACGCCCGAGATGCCGGTCGCTTGCCAGTTCGACGAGCCGACCTGCTTGAGCCCAGTCGCCGAGATGAACGTGGCGAGCGCGATTTTGCCCACG
>JANMQW010000023.1:0-3986 GCA_031370725.1 Novosphingobium sp. | reverse complement strand
CCGAAATCTGGGCCTGTGCTCTCGCAATTGAGCGGGAGCATGGCCCGGCGGCGTTCCTTCACGCAGCAATGCGGATAGACGATCTGAACGCTCAAGGAGAACACGAGGCCGCACGCGTATGGCGTGAAGTGTTAAGTCGGCTCGAGACTATGGAAGCCAGTGATGGACGGCGGCAATAACGGGCAAGCCAGCGTGCGCGGGGTGCCAGTTTTTGGAGCGAGCCGACGATCCGGACGACGGTACTGTGCTCGGATTATGTCGTCGTTTGCCACCTACCCATGACGGCGGCCAATGACGGAGGCTGATGACTGGTGCGGCGAATGGCGCGCCAATGCAGACATAAGTTCTCCGGCCTAACTTTAACGCGCGCGATTGAGGGCTGAAATAGGCCACTCCAATCCCGGCCCTTTATAAACATCGATACTATCCAAAAAGCGTTAGTATGAGGCAACAATCAGGATTCGACTTGAGCCGACTTAGAGGGTACTTGCTGCCTTACGATGTCTTCAGGCCGGCATGCCGCCAAACTCTACTCGCATCCGATTCCATCCCCATCTCGATCGAGGTGGCTTGCATACCCAGGATCGCCCTGTCGGACGGGAGCCGCTCCTGCGGCCCGCGCGGCGGTACAATTCGCATAATATGTGTTGCCAGCAATGCGCCGTGGTCGATCCGCGGCGCGCGACGACGGTGGGGCTGCCCCCGATCCCCGGTGGCAATGGTAGCCACCGCGTTTTCGATCATGGTGACAGCCGCTCGCGTCGAGACCACCGCCGTGCGCAAGGGCCATTGACGGCCCGATCGGCGCAACCAGAAGCGATAGAAACAGTATGCCCCGCATCGCGATCTCCCTGAGTCGCGTGCGAACTATCTGCCTAAGCTTATGAAAATGCTAGCAGGTCAGCGAACGAGCGTTTCCGTATCTCAGCACCACGGCTCTCTTTGACCCGTCCAGGTACGCGCCAGACCTTCACTGACCAGGCGATCGCCGATGGAGTGGCCATCCCGGATGACGACGCGCAATAGTCGGTCGTTCCGATCGCGGTCGCGTGTGCCGACTTGGCGCAGTTCGAACGGCCCGGCATTGAGCAACACAAGTAGGCGGCGCGTAGCGCGATCACCCAAGGCCTTCTCGGCAGCGCATTGCGGCGTACCTACTTCGGGCGTGTCGATGTCGGCGATCCGAATCTTCTCACCGCTGAGCCAGAAGGTATCGCCATCAACGACGCAGTTGTCGCGCGGCCCCGGCGGGCAGAGGGTGAGCGCGAACGCGGATACAAAAATCAGCATTTCTGCCATTCCCCACACCAATCCGCGATCGCGGTCATCGGCCAACCGTCATAGGTTGGGGGATATCGGCGGCACAACCCTAGCACGGTGCCATCTACCGGGTCGTCGGCGCGATCCCAATACCGGCAGGACTGGCACGCAGGCTTTCCGATCGTCCCCGTGGTGTCCGGCGCTAGGCTCATTGCAGGTTCTTCTTTCCGATTTCGAGCTTCAAGGCGCTTGCGCACGTCCCGCCAGACCACCACAACCTTTCGTTTGCCCTACGTGTCTGCCGCGTCAATCTACATCGCGGCGTGTAAGAACGCGCCTCGACCATACTCGCGCTAGATCGCGAGAGCACTAGCCCACCATTCGGCGTCCCCGGTGGGCAAATCTTGGCCCCGTTGACGTCCGCGGGTTCGTTCTGTGCGTACCGTTCCGGTCACCCTGCTCCAAGTTCACTCGTGACACGTTCGTCGAGGTAGTGGGCAACCTTGGCAATCGTTCGATCACGCGGATTACGCCCTGCCCGCAAGTCTTCGACAAAGCGCGGATCGCCGACAACCATGCGCCCAAATCGCGTCGGCGCTACGCCGGTCGCGGCCAAATGATGCTCGATCCTGTTCAAGAGCTCCGATTGCATCACCAACGACTCGCGAATCACCTTGCGTTCCTGCTATGTTCCTATTAGGAAGATTTCACAGTGTCTAGGATATTTCCTATGAGTCGAACCTCGGAGCCGAAATGAGCGAGCAGGTGCGCTTCGAACTTGAACGGCTGATCCGCGAGCAACGCGTTGATTACTCGGGTTTGTCTCGCCTCCTCGGCCGCAATGCGGCATACATCCAGCAATTCATCAAGCGGGGCAGTCCGAGAGAACTCGACCCGAAAGATCGCCGCGTTCTGGCGCAATTCTTCGGGGTCGAGGAGGAGTTGCTTGGCGGCCCCCCGCGCACCAGGGGCATCGGTGGGCTCGTCGAAATCCCCTTGCTCGATGTCCGCGCCTCGGCGGGGCATGGAGCGATGACCGAACTCGAGGCGCGGCACGCGCGGTTCGGGTTCGACGAGAAGTGGCTCAAGCAACTGACCGCGAGCCGCCCGGCCAGCCTTTCGGTTATCCGGGTCGAAGGCGATTCGATGGAGCCGACGCTGTCCGACGGTGACGAGGTGATGGTCGATCTTTCCGACACCGGGCAACGCTTGCGCGACGGGATCTACGTAATCCGCAGCGACGATGCGCTGGTGGTCAAGCGGGTTGCGCTGGGACCGCAAGGCCGCCAGATTTCGATAGTGAGCGACAACCAGGCCTATCCCAGCTGGCACGATGTCGATCGTCGCTCGATTCATATCATCGGGCGGGTGTTATGGTTCGGGCGCAAGGTGCAGTGACGACACAGCACGGCTGTGCGACTGCCACCGCGGCCGATTGAGACTGTGAGTTCCCCTCTGGGCACTTGGCTGTAAGCAGGGTCTGCGGTCTCGACAGAGACCACACGGATGTGGCAGCCACCGCCGCCGACATGGCAAATCTACGACGGGCGGATCACCGATGTCATTGACTCATCGAGACCACCTGCCCGGCGACCACCTTACTCGCTTGGCAAATCACGCCCTCCCCGATCCCTTGCCTCCCCGCGTCCTGTCGGAATTGGGCATTCGGCTCAAAGCGCTGTCCATTGGCGCCCTGATGTTTCTGTGCGCCGGTCCGGCGCTGTGGAGCTGGCTCGGCTGATGCTCAGCGAATGGGAGCTGTGGGCCTGCGCCAACACGGTGCACCGGGACCATGGACCTAATGCGCCAGCAGCTATCGCCGAACGGATCGAAACACTTGCCCGGGAACATGACACCGCGGGTGTCGCGACCTGGCGGGCGATCGCCGAGTGTTACGCACGGTTGATGGCGGCGCCCGGCGAGACGACGTTGCGGCACTGACCGCGCAAGGTTTACCGATCGGCACAGAGATTGCCGCCAGCCTACATCCCGAAGTCTAAGGATTTCGATCTGGTGCGCTCGAGTGCCGGGGGTTCCTTCGCGGGTGCTGGCACCGGCTCGGCCTCCTTCGCCTTCGATGACGGCGGCACCGGCTCGACTTCCTTACCCTTCGCCGGCGACGGCACCGGTTCGCCTTGCCTACCTTTCGCCAGCCCACGCGCCGCCGCGTTGCCGAGGCGCTTCAACGTTTCGAGAGCCGAAGTCTTGTCGCCCGGATTGCGTTCGATCGCGGCCTGGAGTCGGCTGACGTCGTCGACGATCAGCGTCAGTCCATCGCGCAGCCGGGTTATCGTCACCAGGAAAGTCTGCTGGCTCGCCAGTTTGCGCTCGCCGCTGTCCATAACCGCGATGCCCTGATCCGATGTCAGCCCCTGCGCCATATGGGCGTTGAGGGCATAGGCGAGGTCGAGCCGCTCGAGCATCCGGTCGTCGCGCCTCAGGAGCTGCTCCTGCCCTGCGGACGTGCGAACCGTCACGCCTTTGCGGTCGATCGCGAGAACCTGGGCCTGATCGGCATTGTAGAGCCCGCGGCGATGGTCGCTGTCGCTCCAGCGAATGCGGTCGCCGGCATGGATTTCAAGCTCGCGGCGCTCGAACAACTGGAGCGGATCGCGCCCCGCGCGCGGTTTGAGCCGATCGGGGCGGAAGCGATGCGCGCGCCCGTGACCATCGCGCAAGGTGACGATGCCATTGCGGTGATCGACCTTTTCGACCCGGTGACGCCC
>JANMQW010000012.1:0-1819 GCA_031370725.1 Novosphingobium sp. | reverse complement strand
AGCAGCCCGCCCGCGCCGACCAGGCTCGAATACCGCCCGTTCCCCAGTTGCTTCCCCGCCCACAACACGAACTCGTCGACATAGCGGTGGTAGTTGGTGAACAGGATATAGCGCTGGACGTGCTCGGGCGCGGTGCCGGTGTAGTGGGCAAGCCGGGCCAGGCTGAAATCGGTGCGCAAGCCATCGAACAGGGACAGCGGCAGGCTGCGTGCGGTGTGGCCCATGTCGTAGCCATCGGCCAGTTCGTCGCCGATCATCGCCAGCTCGGTGGTCGGAAAATAGCGCGCCAAATCTTGCGGCGAAACCGTGCCGAGCCCCGCGCCAGACGCGCCATCGAGCACATATGGGAATGGCATCTCCTGCGTCGATGGAGCCACTTCGATCCGCACATCGTAACCGGTGTCGATCAGGCGGAGCTGCTCGGACAGGTAATCGGCATACAGCGTCGGACGGGTGATCGTGCAGGCATAGGTGCCCTGCGTGGTCAGTCGCCCGAACGAGTGGCTGGAGTTGCCGGGCAGTTCCTCGCCGCCATAGTGGATCCGCAGCTCGGGATAGCAGTAGCTGCCGTCGCGACGGCGCTCGGGCGGTGGCAGCGTGCCATCGGCGGCGAACGCGGCGATATCGTCGCGCAGGCAGGCGACCGCGGCGTCATAGATGCGCGAAAGTTCGGCGATGATCAGCTCGGGTGATTCCATCGCGGCGCGATAGCGTGGTGGCCCGGCTTATTCAAACACACGGGTTATTCAAACGGGCGGATTGTTTAGCCGGGGCGGGAAACCCCCAGCCGCCGGATAACCCGCCAAGCCAGCGCCTTGCCACGATTGCGTGCGGGGAACGCGCGGGGTCGCTGCGGACGCAGGCCGATCCCGCGCAAAACCCGGTTGAACGCGCGCGCATCGGCTTCGGCATAGCTCCATTCTGAGCGCCAGGTGATCGACAGCGAGATCGATGGCACCGGGCCGTTCTTGACCCAGTGCGGGGTCTTTACCGGAACATGGATCGCCTCGCCCGCGTTCAGCGTCACCGTCTTGCCCAGCGCGGTGAAGGAGTCATCCCAAGGCAAGTTGCGGTGGTGCTGGCCGAGGTGGAAAGCCTCCTGCGCCTCGGCCGAGAGCAAGCGCTCGTCGCCTCCGGGAAACACCATCATGGTCTTGGTCCCGCGCAGCTGGAGCAGGATGTTGTGTTCGGGATCGAAGTGAAACGGGGTGACGGATCCGGGCGAGCTGATGAACACGAACGCTTCGAGCTGATGCATCGCCCCGGTGCGCGGGGTGACGATGGCCGCCAGCTCGCCGAGCGCCTCGCGCAGCAGCGCGGCATAGGCGGGCACCTGCTCGATCCGCTTGAGCACCACCCACGAGGCGCTGGAATCGATGTGGCGGATCGTCTCGCCCACGCCCAGCGCGCCGCGCGGGACGTCCACCGGGTCGATCCCGATCGGTAGCGCGCCCGGGTTCCACTCGACGCTGTCGCCAGGGAGCGTTTCGGCCAGCGTCGCCAGCGCGTCGAGCGTCAGCAGCGGGTGGTCGGTCAGCGCGTGCGTCAGCTTGCCCGCCTGCGCCGGATAGAGCGCGGCGAACGCAGCGCGCCCCTCGGGCGGAAAGATTGCGGCTAACGTCACGATGCGCGGCGTTAGCAGCGCCGGGTAAACAGACGGCAAAGGATCCGGCAGTCTCCCGCCGGACCCTTCATCGGACCGCCAATACTATGCGGTCAATGGACGCCCTTGATATAATCGTCCCCTGCGATCCGGGTTACCGTGCCACCGTTACGGATCCCGCCCAGCAACAATATCCCCGCAGCATGCGGTGTCGCC
>JANMQW010000437.1:0-1822 GCA_031370725.1 Novosphingobium sp. | reverse complement strand
GATCAAGGAACTGTGGGACATCCCGGCCGACAAGCACTTCCCCGGCCGCGTGCTCCACACCCAGGGCTGGCCGCTGAGCGAAAGCGACAGCTGGGGCGGAGGATTCCTTTACCACCAAGCCAACAACCAGGTCGCGCTGGGGTTTGTCACCGCGCTCGATTACAAGAACCCTTACGTTTATCCGTTCGAGGAATTCCAGCGCTGGAAACAGCACCCCGCGATCCGCGCCGTTCTCGAAGGCGGGCGGCGGGTGTCCTACGGCGCGCGCGCGATCAACGAGGGCGGGTGGCAGTCGGTGCCGCGGCTGGCGTTCCCCGGCGGGGCGCTGATCGGGTGCTCGGCGGGCTTCGTCAATGTGCCGCGGATCAAGGGCAGCCATACCGCGATGAAAAGCGCAATGCTGGCGGCCGAGACGGTCTCAAAGGCGCTCGCTGCGGGCAGCGAACACACCGAACTGATGGACTATGACGCCGCAGTGCGAGCCAGCTGGATCGCCGACGAGCTCAAGCGCGTGCAGAACGCCCAGCCGCTGGTCGCCAAATTCGGCGGCGACTTGGGCACCGTGCTGGCCGGGGCGGACATGTGGCTGCGCACCTTCCGCCTGCCGATCATCCCCGCCATGAAGCACCATCACGACAGCGAAGAGACGATGCGCGCCGACCTCTTCCGCCCGATCAAGTACCCCAAGCCCGACGGCGTGATCAGCTTCGACCGGCTGTCGAGCGTGGCGCTGAGCTTCACCAACCATGAAGAGGACCAGCCGGTCCACCTCAAGGTCGCCGATCTGGAATTGCAGAAGGTCAGCGAACTGGGCGTGTTTGGCGGGCTTTCGACGCGGTATTGCCCGGCGGGGGTCTACGAATGGCTGGGCGTCGAGGAAGGCGTCCCCAAATACCAGATCAACGCCCAGAACTGCGTCCACTGCAAAACCTGCGACATCAAGGATCCCAACCAGAACATCACCTGGACCACGCCCGAGGGGGGTGGGGGTCCGAACTATCCGAACATGTGAGCGAGCATGAGCCGCCGCGCCGCATTGATTCTATTTGTATTTATGTCGTTTGCGCTTGTCTTCGGCGTTTGTTTTGGATGGCAGGCCCGATACAAAAGGGATGTCGTCGCTTGCCACGACGCTGAGGGGCGTTGGGAAGAACCGGGCGGCTATTGTGTCGGAGCCAAGTATGGTTTTGCGGAGCCGTGACCATCGGCAACCAGTTGGCTACAGAAACCGCTTACGCCAAGATCAACCTGGCGCTCCACGTCCGGCGGCGGCGGGAGGATGGGTATCACGAAATCGAGACGCTGTTCGCGTTCGTCGATGCCGGGGATGAGTTGACGGTCGAGACCGCGCCGCGCGATGAACTGCACGTCATCGGCGAATTCGCATCGGCGCTGGACGATCCGTTTGGCAACATCGTCGCCAAGGCGCTGGGCAAGCTGCCTCGGGCCGAGGGCTGGCGGGTGTCGCTCAACAAGCTGTTACCGGTGGCGGCGGGGCTAGGCGGGGGTTCGGCGGATGCGGGAGCGGTGTTCCGGCTGTACGATCAGCGGTTCGGCTTGCCAGAGGACTGGCGGGCGAAGGCGGCTAGGCTGGGCGCGGATGTTCCGGCCTGCGTCGAGAGCCACACCTGCATCGGGCGCGGGACGGGGGCCGACCTCGAATCCGGTCCACAGGATTTGACCGGGACGCCCGTGCTGCTGGTCAACCCGCGCGTGCCGTTGGCAACCGGGCCGGTGTTCGCGGGGTGGGATGGGATCGACCGCGGCGAGCTTCCCCAAGGCACCGCCCGTCAGATCGCGCTGGCCGGGCGAAACGACCTCG
>JANMQW010000295.1:0-3777 GCA_031370725.1 Novosphingobium sp. | reverse complement strand
ACTTTCGGGGGGGGGCCGATCGGCAATTACATGAGCCACGCGGTGGTGGCGATGACGGGCAAATTGCGCGCGTCGGGAGGTAACGGTTTCCTGTTCGCCAACGGCGGATTTGCCACCGACAACCACTGCATCGTGCTGTCGCGAGCGCAGATCGCCGCGGCGGCGTTTCCGCAGGACTATGACTACCAGGCCGAGGCGGATGGGTTGCGCAGCGCGGTACCGCTGCTTGATGAGGCCTATGCCGGGCAGGCGACGATCGAGAGTTACACCGTGTTCTATGGCCGCGATGGTCAACCGCGCGGCGGCGTGGTGGTTGCGCGAACTCCGGCGGGCGCGCGGACTTTGGCGCATGTCGATGTGACCGACAGTGCCTTGGTCGGGTTGCTGACCGATGGGGCAAGCGAGCCGGTGGGTTCGGCGGGGCGAATCGAATCGCGCGGTGAAACGGGGCGGTTCTGGGTGCGCGGTTAAAACCCTCGCACTTCCCCCACCTGCATCACCCACGCGTTGTCCACACCATACTGCTGTTCCAGCGCGGCTCTGCGGAAGCGATCAGGCGCTTCGAACGGGTCTTCAGGGGTGAGCATGATGCTGCCCCAGTGCATCCCTACCGCGGCTTTGGCACCGATCTCGCGGGCGATGCCGATCGCTTCTTCGGGTGTGGCGTGGCTCGCCTGCATGATCGCGCGCGGGGTGTAGGCACCGATCCCGACCAGTGCGAGGTCGAACGGCGCGGCACGCTCGCCGATCTCGCGGAACACCGCGCCCGGCGCGCTATCCCCGCCAAACCACAGATTTCGAGTTGATGAGGCGAAGGCGAAGCTGGCCCATAATGTTTTGTTGCGGTCGCCCAGGCCACGGCCCGAGAAATGGACCGCGGGGAGACAGGAAACTGTCAGTTCGCCCAATTGCCAGTCCTGCCACAAGTCGAGTTCGATCACATCCCCGAAGCCTTGCCGTTTCAGCAACGGGGCGAGGCCAAGTGGGCACACCACCGGGGTTTCGGAGCGATAGCGGTACGCGCCCAGCGCGTGGGTATCGAGGTGGTCGTAATGGTTGTGGCTGATCGCGATCAGGTCGAGCTTGGGCAGCGCCTCTGCCTGCACTGCGGCATCGAGAAATCGCTTGGGCCCCAGCCCGTAAGGCCCGGCGGTGCGGCTTAGATACGGATCGGTGAGCACCAGTTTGCCCACCATGCGCAACGCGAAGCAGGCGTGGCCGAGCCAGGCGATCTGGTTTTCGCCGAGTGCGGCGAGATCGGGCGGTGTGGGGGCGACCAGGCCTGGGGGGAGCGGCGGCAGTTTGGCGCGGCGCATGTCGAGCAGCAGGAACCGCAGGAAATCGCGCAGTGTCGCAGTCTGCACCGGGCTGCCGGGGGGATTGCGAAAGCCTCCGCCGGGTCGATGATGCGGGGGAGGGGCACTCAATGTCCCGCTCAAAGCTTACTATCCCATTCCCGCTTGCCCTGCGCTTGTCGAAGGGTGCTTCGCCAAGCGCAGGGCAAGCGGCATGAGGGAAGGGCGGGCTTACCCAAACGTACGCTGCCACCAGCCGCCGCGGCGGGGCTCATCGGGTGAATCCCCGTTGACCAGCTGGGGCTCGGGTTCTGCCTGGGTGGCGAGTGCTTCGGGCTGCGTCGTGGTCTCGGGCGCAGTGTCAGCCTTGGCCGCGGCCTTGCGCGCGCGCGGTTTTTTCACCGGCGGCGCCTCAGCAACCTCGGCAACAGCTTCGACTTCCACCGGGACCTCGGCCTCCAGCTCGGCGACCGGGTCAGCCTTGCGCCGCGAACGGCGCGCGGGCTTGGCTGGCTCGGCAGAGGTACCGGCATCGGCCGGTGCGTCGGCCACCGCTTCAGGCTCGGCGACAGCTTCGACTGGAGCCTCACCCGCTACGGGATCGGCCTTGCGGGCGCGGCTGCGGCGCTTGGGCTTAGCGGGAGCTTCCTGATCGGCAACCACCGCGATGTCTTCGCTGAGTTGCTCGGACACCGCTTCGATCGCCTGGCCTTCTGCAGCCTCGCGATCAATCGGCGCTTCGCTCGCTTCCCCGCCCTCGTCGCCCTCGCTGCGACCACGACCACCGCGCCGGCGGCGGCTGCGGCGGCGGCGCTTGCGCGGACCGTCGCTGCCATCGTCTTCGCCTTCGGCTGCCTCGGAACCCGCTGCTGCGGCTTCGGGGGCTTCGCCTTCCTCGTCATCGTTTTCGGCTGCGGGAGCGCGCGGAGTTTCCTCGCCGCGTTCATCGCCACGTTCGCGACCGCGTCCGCCACGACGACGGCGGCGCTTGTTGCGATCGCGGTCGCCACCGCCACGCTCGCTGCGTTCGCTGTCGCCATCCTCGCGGTCCTCGCGGTCGTCCTGCTCTTCGTCCTCGGCGGTATCGATCTCCTCATCGTCGAGGTCGTCGGCCTCGGGTTCGGCAATCGGCGCAAACGTGGGCACATGGGTCGGGCGCGGGCCTGAAGAGGCGACGCGCATCTTGGCGCCTTCGTCCTCACCCTCGGGCAGCACTTCGACGCGCACCCCATAGAGCTCTTCGATCGCGCCGAGATCGGCGCGCTTGGCGTTGAGCAGATAGACCGCGGCTTCTTGGCTGGCGAACAGCGAGATCACCATTCCCTTGCCCTTGGCAGCCTCGTCCTCGATCATCCGCAGCGCCGAAAGCCCCGCGCTCGAGGCAGTGCGGACCAGGCCCGAACCGTCGCAATGCGGGCATGACCGCGTCGTGGCTTCGAGCACCCCGGTGCGCAGCCGCTGGCGGCTCATTTCCATCAGTCCGAAGCCTGAGATACGCCCGATCTGGATGCGTGCGCGATCGTTGCGCAGCGCATCCTTCATGCACTTCTCGACCTTGCGGACGTTGGCGCCGTATTCCATGTCGATGAAATCGATCACCACCAGCCCGGCCATGTCGCGCAGGCGCAGCTGACGGGCGATTTCGGCGGCGGCTTCCATGTTGGTCTTGAGCGCGGTCGCCTCGATCCCGTGTTCCTTGGTCGAACGCCCAGAGTTGATGTCGATCGAGACCAGCGCCTCGGTCGGGTTGATCACCAAGTACCCGCCCGATTTGAGCTGGACCACCGGATCGTACATCGCGGTTAGCTGATCTTCGGCGCCATAGCGCTGGAACAGCGGCACCGGATCGGCATATTGCTTCACCCGCCGGGCGTGGCTGGGCATCAGCAGCTTCATGAACTCGCGCGCCGAGCGATAGCCGCCCTCGCCCTCGACCACGACCTCCTCGATCTCTTTGTTGTAGATATCGCGGATCGCGCGCTTGATCAGATCGCTGTCCGAATGGATCAGCGCCGGAGCACTCGACTTGAGCGTGTTTTCGCGGATTTCGTCCCACAGCCGGGCGAGATAATCGAAGTCGCGCTTGATCTCGGGCTTGGTCCGGCTGAGCCCGGCGGTGCGGACGATGCAGCCCATGCTTTTGGGCAGAGCCATTTCCGAGATGATCGACTTGAGCCGCTTGCGGTCGGCTGCGCTGGAAATCTTGCGCGAGATACCGCCGCCGTGGCTGCTGTTGGGCATCAGCACGCAATAACGGCCGGCCAGGCTGAGATAGGTGGTCAGTGCCGCGCCTTTGTTGCCGCGCTCTTCCTTGACGACCTGGACCAGCAGCACCTGGCGGCGCTGGATGACATCCTGGATCTTGTAGCGGCGGCGCAGCGCCATGCGCTTGTCGCGCAGTTCGTCGGCCTGCTTGGCTTGGGCGCGGCCGCCCTGGCGGCGTCCGCGGCGGGGGCGGCCACGATCGTTGTCGCCGTTTTCA
>JANMQW010000393.1:0-6255 GCA_031370725.1 Novosphingobium sp. | reverse complement strand
CTCGACGATGCGCTGGTCGCAACGGGCATCCCGTTTGGCGGCCACGGCAGCTTTGCCGATTGGATTGCGGTGGCCAATGTCATCGGTCCGCAAGTCGCGGGCATCCGCCGCTTCGGTGCCGCCTCGCTCGATCTCGCGTGGGTCGCCGCAGGACGCTACGACGGATTCTGGGAGCAAGACCTGAGCCCGTGGGATACTGCCGCAGGTTGCCTGCTGGTGCGCGAGGCGGGCGGGTTCGTCACCGACTTTCGCGGCCGCTCGCAGCCAATTTGCGACAGCGAAGTGCTCGCCGGCAACGACGCACTCCATTCCAAGCTGCACAAGATTCTCGTCGGCGCGCTCAAGCCCGCTGCTTGATGAAACGGCGAGGCGCGGCTAAGGCCGCGTCCGCTCGGGTTGGCCCCTGTGGCGGAATGGTAGACGCGCTCGACTCAAAATCGAGTGTTGCAAGACGTGCCCGTTCGAGTCGGGCCAGGGGCACCAGCGGTCGGCAGGCGGTAAACGCGCGGGTTCCAAAACCCTCTTCCGCTAGGAGTCTGGGTTCCATTCCCACTACCCGCACTATCGATCGAGCGTTCGAATTTTGCAGGCATTGGCGATGCGCGCTGACGTCCGCTCAAAGGCGCGTCTAGCCGACCGACTGGTGCGTTCGGTTGGCAGCAAAGGCGCGTCAGGATCCGGCGGGCAATCGAAGACCGCACCTCGGCGACACGGTGCGCTCGATCGGAACCTTTTCCGGGGCCGGACCGTTCACCCTACTCGCGCCGACCAATGCGGCATCTGCGAAACTTACGGCTGCCGCCGTGGGGTCGCTGTTCAACCGGAGAACAAGGTGATGCTGCAGAGCGTCATGAGCTTTTACGTTGTTCCGGAACGGCTAGACGTGGCGGGGAGGGTACCCCGCGTCGGCACCGTGGACGAACGGCAATGGGCCGCCGATAGCGACCACCTTGCTGCGGGGACCGACCAAGACTTTATTGCGTGGTCCACGTGAGTACTGTTTTTACTTCCGAAAATTCAGATCGATTAGCCGATAACGAGCCGGGCGATGTGATGCAGCGAAGTGCAGCATTATCGGATGCCCCCGATCGCGTGCAGCCGCCTTGGCAAACGTCTCAGACTAACGTCGTCGCTTTGCTAGACCTGCTTGAAGTGCAGATCGACGCGTTCGCCATGTGTGAAATCGAAGATTGCTGCGGGTTGACAGTTCCACCATCTGACCGGCTCACGGTTCATTACGTGCTCGCGGGTGAGGGCACGATCGTGAGTGAGCATGGTTCACTGCCCATCGCGGCGGGAATGGCCGTCGTCATCCCACGGGGGCTGGCCAAGCAGATCAACGGTCGCGATCCGATCCTTACCGTAAGCAATGCTGACCCGGCGTGTGTGCTTGCGCCAGGACTTGTGAAATTTTGCGTGTCCAGCGGCAGCGAGAGGGCGCTAATGCTTGGCTGTGCGTCGGTTGAGGCGAATCTGGGACACGGCGTGGCTTTGTTCGAAAGCCTGTCGCAGCCGCTCGTCTACCAAGATCAAAGCCAAATCGTACCGCAGACGTTCAAGGCGATTTTGGGCGAACTTTCCAAACCGGGGATCGGAACCAAGGCTCTTGTCGATACCTTGATGAAGCAAGTATTGCTTTTGCTTGTGCGGGAAAGCCTGAAAGGGATCGGTGCATCGGTACCGCTGGAGCCGCTGCCAGCGAGCTGCCCGATAGTCCGGGCAATCAATTTCATTGCGGCGCGCCCCCAGGATGCGCACTCGGTTGACAAGCTGGCACGGGTGGTCGGGATGAGCCGATCGGTCTTTGCGCAAAAGTTTGCCGAGATCGCGGGAACTTCGCCGATGAGGTACGTGCAAGCGGCTCGATTGACGGTTGCTTCCCGTCTGCTGAAAGACTCCACCGTCCCGGTCAAATTAATAGCGGATTCGGTTGGGTTTGCGAGCCGTAGCCACTTTTCCCGGGCGTTTGTAACGATGTTCGGCGTTGATCCGACAACATTCCGGCAACGAGAGAACATCGCTGCTGCAGGTCCAACAGGTCAGCTGTCATCTAGTGCCATCTGAGACTGGCGCGAGCCGCAAGGCTTGCCAATTTTGCGATATCGGATCCCCGATGTCTTGTGCGCACATCAGACTTTAGGTGGCCGTTAGCTACCTCTGAGCGGTTCCAAGGGAATCGTGACCTTGTGCGCATAGTATAAGTATCCTGATAATCTGCAGAAATTCAGTTCTAAAAGTAAAGATAGGTTTTTAAATGTATAATATATGTTCAATATTAAAAATATGATTTTCGTTTTAGATAGTTTGAAATCAAAGCGAATAAGGCACCAGTCTAGGACGATAGCGCACCGCCCGTTTGGAACCGAGTGTAGCTGCGGGATTTATAGTCAAGCATCCGGAGCTCTCCGGTAGCTATTCGGAGATTTTCCATGCCAGAATCGACTGACCTGATCGAAGCCTTCGACGCGAGGGTTGAACGTCGAACCGAGCGACGCGAGTTTTTCCGCACCTTTGCCGGCGCCACCGCAATTGCCGGTGGCCTGTTTTTGTCGCACGCTCCCGTAGCGTTCGGACAGACCGCCGCGCCGACCGATGCCGACATTCTCAACTTCGCGCTGAACCTCGAGTATCTAGAAGCTCAGTTCTACGCATACGCCGCCACCGGTTCGGGCCTGCCTAACAACTTGTTGACCGGAACGGGCACGCAAGGCGGGGTCATCGGCGGCCGCAGGGTGAACTTCACTGACCCGGTTGTCGCCCAATACGCTCAGGAAATCTATCAGGACGAGATCGCACACGTTACCTTCCTGCGCGATCAATTGGGTGGATCAAAGGTGGCACAGCCTGCGATCGACGTTGGTGGGACCGACCCCAACGGCGCGTTCAGCAAGGCGGCACAGGCCGCTGGGCTGGTTCCTGCCGGAACCGCGTTCGATCCTTACGCCAACGACGAAAACTTCCTGCTCGGAGCGTTCATCTTCGAGGATGTCGGGGTCACCGCCTACAAGGGCGCCGCTCCACTGATCACCAGCAAAGTGTTCCTCGAGGCAGCCGCAGGGATCCTCGCGGTCGAAGCTTACCATGCCGGCCTGATCCGCACCGTGCTGTACGGCAAGGGTATTGCGACCCCGGCTCCGGCGCTGATCGAGGCGACCGAGAAAATCTCGAACGCGCGCGACAGCCTCGATGGTGATTTCGACAATGACCAGGGTGTTCGCAACGTCAGTAACCAGTTCGGTACGGCGTCTAATATCGTTCCGCTCGACGGCAATGGCCTCGCCTACAGCCGCTCGGCCGGACAGACGCTCAACATCGTCTATCTCAACCGAATGGCGGTCGATCGCGGCGGGTTCTTCCCTAACGGCGTCAACGGCAACATCCGAACCAGCGCGGCAAACTGATCCGCACTTTCCTATTTTCCTTACGAGGAGCCATTCCATGATCGACGAACAGACCCTCATCGACGCACTCGACGCGCGCGTGCGTCGGCGCACCGAACGCCGAGAATTCTTCCGCATCGCGGGCGTTTCGGCAACCGCAGTGGCAGGCACTTCCCTGCTTGCCGCATGCTTTGGCGGTAACAAGCGCAACAATGGCGGCGATGTCGGGGTAACCCCGGCACCTACCCCCAGCGCCACGCCGACGCCGAATCCGACGACCGGGGCCATCGGCGACGCCGACATCCTCAACTTTGCGCTTAACCTCGAATATCTCGAGGCACAGTTCTATTCCTACGCCGCAACTGGCGCAGGGCTTGCCTCGAGCAAGCTGACCGGGACGGGCACGCAAGGCGCGGTGATCGGTGGCCGCAAGGTCAACTTCACCGATCCGATCGTGGCGGCCTATGCCAATGAGATCGCCGGCGACGAAATCGCGCACGTCGATTTTCTGCGGGCACAGCTGGGCGCAAGCGCAGTGGCTCAACCTGCGATCGATGTTGGCGGGACCGATCCCAATGGTGCGTTCTCGAGCGCGGCGCGCGCCGCCGGGCTCGTCGGTGCGGGCGTAGCTTTCGACCCCTATGCCAGCGACGAGAATTTCCTCCTGGGCGCATTCATCTTCGAGGATGTCGGGGTGACCGCTTACAAGGGCGCTGCGCCGCTTATCGCGAGCAAGGCTTTCCTTGAGGCCGCTGCAGGCATTCTTGCTGCAGAAGCCTATCATGCGGGACTTATCCGCACCGTGCTGTATCGCAAGGGCATCCAAACCCCTTCGCTGCGGACCAGTGCCGACAGGATCTCGGATGCGCGCGATAGCCTCGATGGAACGAGCGATCTCGATCAGGGCATCTCGCCCATCGGCAACGCCTCGAACATCGTGCCGACCGACGCCAACGGGCTCGCCTATAGCCGCACCACCGGACAGGTTCTCAACATTGCCTATCTGAACAAGATGGCGGTGACGCGCGGAGGGTTCTTCCCCTCGGGTGTCAACGGCAAGATCAACATGAGTGCTGCCAACTAGGCGTCGGTCGTTCATGGTCTAGTTGGCAAGGGAAGATCTGGATCATGGCACCACCGCCACCCGCGCAGATCGCTCTGGATGCCACTTTGGCGGCACCAGTCCTGCCGGCGAGATGCGAAGCGTACAAAACGATCCCGGTCCCGAAAGGGGCCGGGTCGTTCTGGAGTAAACTGGGCGCGTTCGCGGGCCCCGGCTACCTTGTTGCGGTTGGCTACATGGATCCGGGGAACTGGGCCACCGACCTCGCCGGGGGATCGGCCTTCGGATATACGTTGCTGTCGGTCATTCTGCTGTCGAACATGATGGCGATGATCCTGCAGTCGCTTTCTGCCAAACTTGGGATCGTAAGCGGGCTAGACCTTGCACAGGCATGTGCGGCGCAATATGGCCGGACGACGCGGCTGGCGCTGTGGATTTCATGCGAACTGGCAATCATCGCCTGCGATCTGGCCGAGGTTATCGGGACAGCGATCGCGCTACAGTTGCTGTTCGGGATCCCGATGGTTTTGGGCGTACTCCTGACCGCGGCCGATGTTCTCTTGATCCTTTACCTCCAGCAGCGCGGTTTCCGTCGGCTCGAGGCGTTCGTCATAGCCTTGCTGATCGTCATCGCGGTGTGCTTCGCGATCGTTCTTGCGCTCGCCCAGCCGAGTCTGGCTGCGATTGTCGGCGGGCTCGTGCCAAATCCCGAAATCATCACGAACCCCGCGATGCTCTACATCGCAATCGGGATTATCGGCGCAACGGTGATGCCACATAATCTTTATCTGCACTCGTCGATTGTGCAGACGCGCAACTTTCTGCCGACCACCGAGGGCAAGCGCGAGGCGGTCAAGTTTGCAACGATCGACAGCACTATCGCGCTTACTTTTGCGTTGTTTATCAACGGGGCGATCCTAATCCTCGCAGCCTCGGCGTTCCACGAGCAAGGCCGCACCGACGTCACTGAAATCGGGCAGGCCTATACGTTGCTGAGCCCCATGCTCGGGGCGGGTATCGCCAGCATCCTGTTCGCGGTCGCGCTTCTCGCTTCGGGCCAGAATTCGACGATCACGGCAACGCTGGCCGGGCAGATCGTGATGGAAGGCTTTCTCAAGTTCCGCATTCCGGCGTGGCAGCGCCGCATGATCACGCGGCTTTTGGCGATCGTCCCAGCAGCGTTTGTTGCAAGTGTTTATGGCACCGAGGGAACGACCAAACTTCTAATTCTGAGCCAGGTCGTGCTTAGCCTGCAATTGCCTTTCGCGGTGGTACCTCTGGTCAAATTCACCAGCGACCGCCGGCTGATGGGCAGCTTCGTCAATCCTGTTTGGTTGAAATGTTTGGCCTGGGCCATCTCGGCGGTCATCATCGGGCTGAACCTCAAGCTCCTCTTTGGGTTTGTGGTTTGAAATTTGAGCCCGTGTGGCTCGGTCTTTCTTCGAAGGAGTATGGGTTATGGGTAGTTTCTCAATTGCGCATCTGCTGATCTTGGCGCTGGTCGTGCTGGTGCTGTTCGGGCGCGGTCGCATCTCCGAGATGATGGGCGATTTCGGCAAGGGCATCAAAAGCTTCAAGGCGGGGATCAATGAGGAAAACGAACGCCCTGCGGCTCCCTTTGCTGCACAGATTACTGCGATTCCGGCCACTTCGCCAATGGCGCCCCATCATCCGCAGCAGGCGACCCTCAACGGCGAAACCCCTGTCGTTCCTGGGGCCGATCCCGCCACGCCGCCGCGTCCCTGACCGCCTGAGCCGCGGCCATGTTCGACATCGGCGCGTCCGAGCTGCTGCTGACGGTGATCGTGGCGA
>JANMQW010000289.1:0-13467 GCA_031370725.1 Novosphingobium sp. | reverse complement strand
ATGCTGTTCTGCCCGGTGGCGATGGTCTCGCGCAAGTTCTGGAGGATCCAGCGGTTGGGGACAGAGAGCATGGAATCGAAGTGCAAGCCGATGAACTGCTCGCGCGGCATCCCGATGATCTCCACCAGCGGATCGTTGACGGTGACGATCATATTGTCGCTGTCGAGCGACATCAGCCCGTTGGAAATCGACTGGAGGATCGATTCGTTATAGTTCTTGATGTTGAGAACGTCCTCGAACAGCCGCGCGTTCTCGAGGCTGACCGCGACTTGCGCGGCGAACGCGCGCAGCCGCGCCTCGTCCTTGGCGGTGAACCCGCCGTCGCGCTTGTTGAGCACCTGGGCGACGCCGATCCGCCCGCCCGACTTGTTGACGATCGGCGCGCACAGGATCGAACGTGTAAGGAAGCCGGTGTCCTTGTCGACCTTCTGGCTGAAGCGCGGGTCGGCATAGGGATCGGCGATGTTCTCGGCCACCCCGCTGGTGAACACCGCCCCGGCAATCCCCTGGGTGCAAGGGATGCGGATCTCGCGGGTCTCGATCCCCGCGGCGTAGATCGAGACCAGTTCGTCGGTTTTGGGATCGTGGACGAACAGCGTCGAGCGTTCGGCGTTAAGCAGCTCGGCGGTGACTTCCATGATCCGCTCGATCAGCACCTCGAGCTGGAGCTCGCCGGCCAGGTCCGAGCTGATCGAGAGGATCCGCTGCTCGTCGCGCAGCGAATCTACCATCAAGCTGAAACCGCGGAACAGATCGGCGTATTCGTCGGTCGAAATGACATCGAGATGGGCGTCGTCGAGATTGCCGCTCTCGACCTTTTCCATCGCCTCGAGCATGCGCTTGGCCGATCGCGATACGTCCTGCGCGGTCAACAAGCCCATCGCGAACGCGCCGACGATGCACACCGTGATGACCGCGAGAATCCAGGTGTACAGTGGCACCATGTTTTCGCCGCCGAACGAGAAATCCCCCGGCGAAATGATCCGTTGAACCTTGAAAACCACCGAGAACGCAAAGAAAATCAGCGGCAGCGAGGCAACCCCGATCGCCAGATACAGCAGCTTTTCGCGCAGCCGGATCGAGATCAGTTTCGCTTCTTTCTCGGGCGCAAGCTGCTCGCCGAGGCGCTGGCTGAGGCGTCGGATTACCGGCTCGATCTCGCGTCCGACCGAAAAATATTCGAAGATCGCGTGGGTCGGGGAGGCGAAGAAGAACGCGGTCGCGCAGAACGCGCCGATTTGCCACAATTGAAAACCTGCGGCGAACAGGACGTTGGAGAGCACAAAGGCGGTCACCAGCAGGATCACGGCCAAGGGGCCGTGGAACAGGGTTACGCGCAAAAAGGCCAAGAGCGGCAAATTGAGAGCCTGGACGATTCCGTTGCTGAGGATCTCGCGATCAGGAAGTCCGTAATCGTCGAGCAAATCCAGAGCCCGGCTGATCGGGCGCAACTGAAGACGAATGAAATAGACGTCGGCGACGGTGTACATCGCCAAGCCCACCGGGATCATAGGTCCCCAGATCAGCCACTGGCGTGTGGTAAACTCGCCACCGACGATCACCAGCATCAAAGTGACCGCAGCGGCGGCAAATGACGCCATCAGATAAAGCCAGGTTACCCGCAGAAACAGCGCATGGGACGATCGCCGGGGGACCGGAGACGCCGTGCGTCCTGCAGGTCTGATGGTCGGAAAGTGCCGCACTGAGCCCCCGCTACTACGCGGAAGCTAGCACAAACCGAGCGTTACGGAACCGGAAAGCACATACGCACGCGACTTTCGCCACGGGTTGAACGTTTTCAGGAGATTGTCGCCCCGCGCGTTTGGGGTTAGGCTGCTTGCGATGAAGGAACTGTTCCAGCATGCCGCCGTCACCGACGGGGTAACCGTGCGCGTCGCGGTCAACTTCCTCCCCGAACAATCGCGGGTCGAGGCGGGCAAATGGTTCTGGGTTTATCACATCCGGATCGAGAACGGGTCGCCCCAGCCGGTCCAGCTCGTCACCCGCCACTGGCGGATCACCGACGGCCGCGGGGTGGTCAACTTCGTCGATGGCGAGGGTGTGGTCGGCGAACAGCCGCTGCTCAAGCCGGGGCAGAGCCACGACTACGTTTCAGGCTGCCCGCTGGCGACGCATCATGGTTCGATGGAAGGGCATTACACGATGCGCCGTGCCGACGGGAAACTGATCGAAGTGGCGATCCCGTTTTTCCCGCTGGCGGCGCCTGCTACGGCGGGGTGAGGGGTTGCTTACGACCCAAACTCGCTGATCAATGCCGCGCTCGTGCTTCCTGATTGCAGACACTGATTCAGCAACGTAGCATGTTGCAAGCAGTAGAGGGTGCAATGGTGGGACGTCTCAGAGTCGCGGGGTTTTCCGTGTCCCTAGAGGGGTTCGGAGCGGGCCCGGAACAGAGTCTTCAGGATCCTCTGGGAAAGCGCGGACCGGAGCTCCACCGCTGGTTCTTCGGAACGAAGACCTTCAAATCCATGTTCGGCGAGGGCGGTGGCTCGGAGGGCGTGGACGAGACCTTTGCCCACCGCTCGATGGACGGCTTTGGTGCCTTCATCCTTGGCCGGAACATGTTCGGTCCTGTGCGCGGGGAATGGCTGGACGACAGCTGGAAGGGCTGGTGGGGAGACAATCCGCCCTATCACGCTCCGACGTTTGTCCTGACGCACCATGCCCGCGAGCCGATCGTAATGGAGGGCGGCACCACGTTCCACTTCGTCACGGACGGGATCCACGCCGCGCTGGAGCGTGCACGCGATGCCGCGGGAGCAGGTGACGTCAAGATCGGAGGTGGCGTCTCGACCGTTCGCCAATATCTGCAGGCTGGCCTGATCGATGAACTGCACTTCGCGCTTTCGCCTGTTCTGCTCGGACGGGGCGAGGCGATGTTCGAGGGCTTGGATCTCCCCGCCCTCGGCTACCGCGTGAAGGAATCCACTGCCACAGACCTCGCGACGCACGTCGTGCTCGGGCGCGAGGAGAACGAATAAACGTCCGCGTGTGCAGGTTCGTCGCCGCATAGCTGTCGGGCGGAAAACCATCCCATTCCGGCCACACCCCCAACCCCGCTCAGCCTGAACTCGTCGAGGGCCGTGCGCCAAGCCTTGCCTAATCCGCCTCGCGCAGTAGCCCGCCCCCATGGAGCACCCATCTTCCGCTCAACGGCTTGCGCGTGCTCGATGCGGCGGCGCGGCATTTGTCGTTTACGCGCGCGGCGGGCGAGTTGACGGGGCAGCCGAATGACCAGCTACCCGATCACGCTGCCATGCATATCTGGTTTCGGCCTTGTGATTTGGCCCGGTAAAGCGCCTGGTCTGCTGCGGCGAGCGCAGCGCGCGGTTCGGGAAACGCCAAGACATTGGCAACGCCGCCGGAGAATGTGACGTAACCGATCGGGTCATCGGTTTCACGATTGATCAAATGGCGTTGCGCGCAAATCTCGCGGATCCCGTCGAGGCGCTCCTTGACTTCGTCCAGGGTCACCCCCCGAAAAAGCAGCACGAACTCTTCCCCGCCGTGGCGCGCGACGTGACACTTGTCGTTCGAGATACGGGCCAGAGCCTCCGCGATTGTCCTGATGACCCTGTCGCCGGTGTCGTGGCCGTGCCTGTCGTTGATCATCTTGAACTCGTCGATGTCGCAAATCGCAATGGACAGCGTGTCGAGCATCGCCTGGGCCTCACGATATTCCCGGGCCAGAACCATTTCGAAGGCCCGTCGGTTCGGCAGGCCGGTGAGGTGATCCAGTTCGGCATCCCGTCTTGCGCGTGCGAGACAATTGCGCAGGGTGGTGACCTCCTTCTCGCTGCGGCGCATGTCCGCTTCCAGCTTCTGCGTCCGTTCCAGCATCGAGCGTGTCAGTCGAACGAGATCCACCGCGCAGACGCCCTCAAGGTCGCCGCTTTCGAACCCGTTGGCGTGCAGTGTAAGTTCGGCGCCATAACGTGCCGTCGCTTTCGATGCCTGCCTTGCGGTTTCGGAGAAGCTTGCCAGCGACTGATCGAGCTTGGTTGAAATGTCGTCGAATTCTTCCTGTCTGTCGGCAAATTCAGGATCGCCGGAGATAACATCTTCGAGCCACTCCTGGGTGATCGGCAATCGTTCGAATTCCCGCTGGGCGATCCGGCGTCCGAGCCCCAAATGTCCGCCAGAGAGCGCGGCGTGTGAGATGACCAGATTGCGGGCCGACACGTCAAGCCGGTGTCCCAGCAGGAATTTGCCGATTCGTCCGAGCAGGTCTTTGCGGGCTGAATCGACAATAGTGTTGGCAGCTGCGCCAGCGATCGAACCCGCAGATGCAACGCGATCGCTTCCGGCCCAGCGACCAAATCCCCAAAAGCGCATTGCCGAAGGCCTCATCCATTGCAGTTGATCGATAAGGTAAATCGGCAACGCTAAGATGGGGCCTGTGGCATGGACCGCAATTGTGCGTAGTGCTTGTAAACCCAAGAACCCGGTAGTTCTGCATGGAAATGATCGGTGGCAATCCGGTACCGAGGCCGCGCACCAATGCTTGCCCAATTCGGCCCCGCGCCCTAGCCAGCGCGGATGAAGCGCACCCACCTTCCGCTCAACGGCTTGCGCGTGCTCGATGCGGCGGCGCGGCATTTGTCGTTTACACGCGCGGCAGATGAGCTGGCGGTGACCCCGGCGGCGGTCGGCCAGCAGATCCGTGCGCTCGAGGACTTGCTCGGGGTGGTGCTGTTCCGGCGCACCCCCAAGGGGCTGGAACTGACCGGCGAGGCGATGGCCGGGCTCGATCCATTGCGCGAGGGGTTCCTGCGCTTCGAGGAGGCGGTCCACGCGATCCAAGCGGGGCAATCGAGCCATGTCTATACGATCGCGGTGCCGCGCGATTTCCTTGGCCTGTGGCTTGCCCCGCGGCTGGCGGCGTTCCGTCGCGAAAACCCGCAGGTGCGCTATGCGCTGGTCGCGGGCGACGCCGAGATGGACTTCACCCAAGCCAACCTCGATCTCGCGATCCGGTTTGGCGAGGGTCCGGGCGAGTTGCAGGGCGTGGCGCTGGGCGATAGCGACCGGGTGCTCGTCTCGCCCGACAGTGACGCGGCGCCTGCGTGGATCGGCTGGCCCGGCGATCCCGCCCCCGATGGCGAGGAACCCACGCTCAGCGTCGCCGACGCCGGGCTGGCGATCTCCGCTGCCGCCGCCGGGCTTGGCCGAGCGCGCGTCCCCGCATTGCTCGCCGATGCCGCGCTGGCCGCCGGTCAGCGCATCGTGCTGGGGACGCGCGAGCCCTGGCGCCGCGGCTACTGGCTGGTCGCGCCCACCCCGCAATGGCGCCAGAAAAAGGTCAAGGCGCTGGTCGCCTGGCTGGCGGGCTAACTCCTATGGATCCCCGACATCGAAGTGGTCGTCGATCCTCTGTGGCTTGACCATGGACTTGATCCCCGGCGCTGCGGCGCGATTGAGCAATGCGGCGACCGCGGGCTCGGTCGAATTGGTCAGCTTGCCGTTGTCGTCGAATTTGGCGGCAAGCACGAAGGCGGCCTCCACCGCCGAATAGGCCGGGTCCCAGTGGACGTTTTCGGGGACGTGGCTGTGGCCGTAATGCCCGCCCTTGGTTGTCCACAGCGTTGCGTCGCGCTTGTGCCCTCCCGGATCCGCGCCGTTCTTGGCAGTTTTGGGCGGCCCGGCGGGCCACACCGAAGGCACGCCGTGTTCCTGTTCGAGCCAGCGGCATAACCGCGCGACGTTCTTGAGCGTGGCCAGGGGCTTGTCCTTGCCCGCGAATGCCAAGACTTCCATCTGGAGCGCGCGCGCACGGTTGGTTTCAACCCCGCCGGGCGGGTTTTTCAGCGCCCGCGCGCCCTTGCCGGTATCGATGTGCTGGAAGATCGTGGTCCCGTCGATGGTGAAATGGGGATCGGCCTTCTTGGCCGCGTAAGCGTCCATAGCCGCCTGCGCGGTGCGCCCTTCGGTGGTGTGGTGAACGATCTTGAACGGGGTGCCAGTGTAATCGCCGGACGAGCCGGAGATCGGTTTCTGGGTGGCGAACGGGCATTTGGCCATGGTGCGGTCCTTCCTGGGTGGAGAGGCCGTCCGCTTTCCGCGCCCGTTGCTACAGCGGCTCAGCCCGGCGGGTATATTCGCGCAATTGCCGCTTGCCAAGCGGCCGCTGGCGGGCGCACCATCAAAAGAAAAGACCCGCCCCGCGGGCCGCACCTTCGATTCGCTCTCACTGGAGAGAATGATGAGGCTGCGCAGTTATCACGGTCATACAACCGGCTTTTCAGAGCATGACGCGTTGAATTCAGGCTGGGGTCTCCCGGTTTTGTGGGGGTGTGGATGGTGACCGAGGCTTCGAAGGCCCGCCCCCCGATGGCGGCAATGCCATTCCGTCCTCTTACGATCATCGCCAAGGATCCTGGCCTGCGGATCGGTGGCAAGAACGGGCCGATGGCTTTCGCCCAGGTCGATGTGGCCGCAGAAAAACTCGCCAAGGGGCCGATCGGTTATCGGATCAAGGTGGTCGATTACAACGCCACCGATCGTGTGACCTATCAGGACATGCAAGAGTATGAGGACGCCAAAGGGCAGCCAGTCGATCCATTCGCCCCGCGCCCGGGCGAGTCATTCGAAGACTCCAAATATCAGGCGCGGCTGATTGGCGATCCCAATTTCCATGCCCAGAACGCCTACGCCATTGCCATGCGCACACTGTGGCAGTTCGAGCATGCGCTGGGGCGACGGGTGAGATGGAGCTTCGGCGGGCATCAGTTGCACATCGCGCCGCACGCCTTCGCCCAGGCCAACGCGTTCTATTCGGAGCCCGACCGAACGCTGATGTTCGGCTATTTCCGCAACGCCAAAGGCGAAGCGATCTACACTTCGCTGTCGCACGACATTGTTGCGCACGAAACCACCCACGCGCTGCTGGACGGCTTGCGCACGCATTTCACCGAACCGTCGCTGCCCGATCAGGCGGCGCTGCACGAAGGCTTTGCCGACATTGTGGCGCTGTTTTCGGTGTTCTCGATCAAGCAGGTGGTCGCTGCCGCGATTGGCGAGGATGGCACGTACGCCAAAGAGGACGGGCGCGTCGCGCTGGTAAAGGCCAGTAAACTTTCGCTCGAAGCGCTTCAGAAATCAGTTTTTATGGGGATCGGTGCGCAGTTTGGCCGCGCGCTCAACGACGCCAGCGAGCTGCGCCGATCGGTGCTGCGCACACCCAAAGACTTTATTCCAGATACGGGCGATGAGCATGATCGCGGCGAACTGATCGTTGCCATCCTGACCCAGACTTTCGTCACCTTGTGGCACAAGCGGATCGGCGCGCTGGGGAAATTTGGGCGCAAATATAACCTCGGAATGGTGGTTGATGAAGGCGCCAAACTTGCCCAGCAACTGCTCACGATGTGTATCCGCGGGCTCGACTATTGCCCGCCGACTGACATCGATTTCGGTCAGTTCTTGGCCGGGGTGCTGACTTGCGACCGCGAGGTGGCGCCCGACGATTCGCAGTTCAACTATCGCGAGGTGCTGCGCGATACCGCTGCCGGCTATGGGGTCCATCCGCCCGCCGACCAGTGCGACGACGAAGGCTGCTGGAAGCAATTCGCCCCGAAAGAGCCGCTATCCTACATGCGCAGCAACTTCGCGGCGATGACCCAAAGCAAAGACGAATTGTTCCGCTTCCTGTGGGAAAATCGCGACGAGTTTCACATCAGCACGCGCGCCTTTTCCAAAGTGCTGTCGATCGACGCTGCCCACCGCACCGGACCTGACGGGATTAACTTGTGCGAGACGATCTGCCAATATTCGCAGCGTGTTGACCTGTATGGCGCCGAAACGAAAAGCGTCCTCGGCTTCGATCGGCCCACGGATATGAGCTCCAAAACAGCATACACCTCGTTTGGCGGCGGGGTTCTTATTTTGGATCAGTACGGCCAGGTTAAATACCACATCTGCAATCCGCTGGACGGCGGGCAACGCCAGTTCGACCGGTTGGTCCACTTGTCCGATACAGGCGAGCTCGATGGCCGCAAGCGGATCGGCGCGATGCGCTTTGCCTTGTGCCACATGGATCGGATGGGAGCGTGACGATGCCTTCACCAACCGCCCCCCCGGTCGCCGCCACACTGTTCGCCTATCAGGTGGGTTTCGGCGACTGCTTCCTGCTCCGCTTCACGTATGCTGACGATAGCCGCCGCCATATCATGATCGATTTCGGCACTACCGGGCTGACACTCAAATCCCCCAAGGATCAGATGCTCCGGATCGCCAACGACGTGAACGAAAAGTGCGGCGGCAAGCTCGATGTGGTGGTGGCTACCCATCGCCACGCCGATCACATCAGCGGCTTTGCCACCAACAAGGGCAAAGGATCTGGCGATGTCATCGCCTCGCTCAAGCCCGAGCGGGTACTCCAGCCGTGGACCGAAGCACCCGATGTGCCAGTCGATTCGCTCGGACCCGATCCCAAGGCAGGCAAGCAGGCCTTCTCGTCGGGGCGCAGCGCGCTCAAGCAGATGCACAAGACCGCCCGGATTGCCGTGGAGTCCATCGCCAACGGCAAGCTCACCATGCCACTCGCACTGGCTGACCAGCTGCGCTTTATCGGCGAAGACAATCTGTCCAATAAGTCGGCAGTCGAAAACCTGATGACCATGGGCAAGAACGTCTATGTGTTCCACGGTTGCGATCCCAAGCTGGGAGATTTCCTGCCCGGGATCGAGGTAACCGTGCTCGGCCCGCCAACGCTCCACCAGACCGACACGATCCGCAAGCAGCGTTCACGCGACGTTGACGAGTTTTGGCAGATGGCACCACGGCGGTTTGCCGAGGCTGGCGGGGGCGACGACGGCGGCAAGTTGTTCCCCAATGCACCGGTTTTCAACTTGAGGCTGGCGGAGGCGCGCTGGGTCGCCGAACGGATCGACAAAGCCCAAGGCGAGATGATGCTCGGGTTGGTCCGCGCGCTCGACGCGCAAATGAACAACACCAGCGTGATCCTGCTATTCAAGGCCGGGTCGAAGTCGCTTTTGTTCCCGGGCGATGCCCAGCTCGAAAACTGGCGCTATGCGCTCTCGACCCCGCTCGCTGCCAAGCTGGACGATGTCGATCTCTATAAAGTCGGCCACCACGGCAGCCTCAACGCCACGCCAAAGTCGATGTGGAACCGCTTCAAAAAGCGCGGCAAAACCGGCACACCTGACCGCCTCACCTCGGTGATGTCGACCCGCGATGGCAAGCACGGCAGCACCGATTCAGGCACTGAAGTACCGCGCAGCAAGCTTGTCACCGAACTGGAAGCCCAGAGCGAACTGGTCGATACGCGCGATCTGTCCGAGGACCAGTTGTGCAGCGTAATCGAGATCGATTTGCGCTGAGGCGGCTCCTCAGATGTCGATGACCGATGGTTCGTCCGGTGCCGCCGGGAAAATGCAGGCGTAGTCCCACTTCGCCTTGAGCGCCTTGTCGTCCCACGGTTTCGAACGGTCGCTGGCGTAATTGAAGTGCAGCGTCTTGGCGCCGGGCTGGCCGAACTTGAGCACTCGCGCGATCGCTTCAGGATCGGGGTGGCCGAACACCGCGCCGCTGGTCGAGATCGCAAAGCGGCGGCAGTCCAGCAGTTCGACCAGCTCGCGGGTGACGTTGGCGCGGCTGGCGTGGTGCGGCAGTTTGACCAGATCGAGCGGCACCGCCTTTCCAGCGCCCGCCAGCACGGTAAGGCTGGCGACCACCACATCAGGGTGCGCATCGGCCCCCAGCAGCACGCGGCGTCCGCCGAATTCGGCGATCAGCGCAATGCTCGATCCGTTGGGCGCGGTTCCGTCGGTGGCGCTGGGCGCGCTGAGCACATCGACGTCGAGCGTTGCGGGCAAGGCGCGTTTGCCCAAGGGCTGAAGCCCGCCATGGGCGTGGCGCCATTGTTCCCACTCGGTCCACATCTTCCACAACTTGGGCCGGCTGGGCGAGACCAGGGTCAGCTTCAATCCGGCAAAATCGAACGCGGCGGGGCGGGCCTCGACGTGGATCGCCTTGCCGCCGAATTCGGTATTGAGCTTCCAGCCCTTTGCCGCCAGCGCCTTGGTATAGGCATCGGCGATCCGCGCGCCTTGCGGCTGGAGCCCGCCGGGCGGCACCAGCCCCTTGAGCTGGTCATAGCTGTTATACCACACCGCCCTGGGGATCAGCGGAAGATGCTTGGTGGTCGCCAGTTCGAGCAGCCCGTCGATATGATCGGCGTCGATATGGCTGAGCATCAGCAGTTCGAGCGCCTCGCCGCGCGCGGCAATCGCGGTCAGCGCAGATTGGAGATGCGGCCAGGTTTTCTTGCGCCCCCCATCGATCACCACGTGGCGCAGCGATCCCGCAGCCTCGTCCGCGCCATAGCTGATGATCAGGCAATCGCCCTCGCTGGCGGGCAGCATCGTCAGTCGGAACACGCTCATCGCTTGGTCTCGCGGTGCGCGCGACATAGCCAGCGCGGCGGCGACCTCGGGTGGCTCAACTCTTTGGCGCCAGCGCGCGCCCGCGGCCGCGTTCGGATTCGTCGGCGTCGGTTGGCAGCTTGGCGAGCGTGACCGCGCCAAACAGCTTCTCGCGAACCTTTTCGGCGGTGGGAGTCTCGCCCGAAACCGCAATCTTTTGCCACCACAGTGCGGCCAGTCCGGCGATGTGCGGACAGGCCTGGCTGGTTCCGCTCATCTCGACCAGCCCCCCGCCAAGTCCTGCGGAAAGGATATCCACCCCCGGCGCGGAAATCGTTACGTCCACGTTGGAAAACGGCGCGATCTCATACGCTTTGCCCTTGCGGCCATAAGCCCCGACGACCAGTACCTGCTCGGCTGCGGCGGGCAGCGAGGCCGAAATTCGGACGTTGGCAGGACGGTCGCTTTCGTTGCCGGCGGCGGCGACCACCAGCATGTCGGCGCTGGCGCGAAAGAAGCTCATCAGCCGGTCGAACCCGCGCAAGTTTCGGGTGAACAGCACCAGCGCGTTGGAAGTGGCGACCGCTGGCGGGGTCCCTTCATCGACCAGTTGCGCGACCATTCCGGGAAAATCGAAGCCCAGCGACATCGACACGATGTTGGCATTTTCGCCCGCCGCCCACTGCATCGCCTTGAACAGCATCGCCGAATCGCCGGGGCGATCGTCGGGCAGGACTTTGCCGACCAGTGCGCGCGATACGTTGCGGGCAATGCCGATGCGGGTGCCATTGACGTCGCCGCCGAAGATTGTCCCCGCGCAATGGCTGCCGTGGCCCTGCGTATCGAGTGCGGTTCCAGCGTCGTCGGTGAAGTCGCGGGAGATCAGCCGCGTACCCATCGCGGCGAACGCGGGATGGGTCCGGTCGATCCCGGTATCGAGTACCGCGACGGTCACGCCGCTTCCGTCAAGCGCACTGCCAACGGCCATCGTCGCGGTCAGGCCCCACGCGGATGCCCCGGCCGCCGCCGTAACCGGCGCACCCATCGGTTTAAGCAGGCGCAGCGGGAACGCGCGCTCGATCGTCCGGCGCGGATCGCCGCGGCGCGCGTCCGCGGCCTGCTTGGGATTCATTTTCTCGGCGCTGACCTTGAGCGGGGCGGCGACCGCCCGGCGGGCGCCGCCCGACCCCGTTAGCGAGCGCGTGCCAAGCCCGCCCGCCGGGCCGAACGAGCGTATCGCGGATGCCCGTTCGTCGTCGATATCGAGTACGAAATACGTTGCCTCGGTCATCAGCCAACCCCCTCTGCGGGATAGGGAAAGGCGCCGGGCGGCGCAGCTTTGCGATCCCAATAGCGCCGCATTCCAGCATCGCTCGCCGCATAGCCCCAGTTGATCAGGCGTTCCTGCTCGCGCGCGTCCATCCGGCGCAGGCGGGTGGCGATTGCGGCGATCATCATCGTTTTGGCGTGCGGCGCGGGCAGGGCGTTGCCCAGGACATAATCGGCGATGTCGGTGCGGATGCCCCAATAGCTGCCGAGCCGCTCGCCCGCTGCCAGCGAGCCGACCACCTGGCGCTTTCGCAAATTGCGGACCTGGTGGTCGATCACCTCCATCACCCGCATCGATTGCCGCGCCCAATCACCCGGTGGCGAGGCATCGTCGGCCAGCCTGCCGCCGCCGTCTGAGACCAGCACGGTCCGGCAGTGTTTCCACACCTGCTCGAGGCCCAGATTGTCGTAAACTCCGCCGTCGGAGAGGCTGATCTCGTTACGGAATGCATCGTCTTCGATCTCGCCAGGACGCCGGGGTTCAAACTCGCCGGGGTGGACGTCGAGGATGAACGGCGAGAGCACCGGGGGAAACGCCGATGACGCGGCCACCGCATCGGCGATGCGGATTTTGGGGTTGACGATCCGCCCGACCCGGTAATCAGCCGCTTCCGCACGCGAAAAGCGGAACAACGATCCGGTCTCGAGGTTGGTGGCGTTGAACACGAAATAGGGGTCGGGCGGAAGATCCTGCAAGGTTTTGTCGCCGAACAGGTGCCTGGCATAGGCCCCCGCAACGTGGCTGCCGATCGTGCCGGGCAGGAAAATGCCGCCCAGCACCGAACGTTCGTCGATCGTGTGGTCGGCAAGATCGCGCAATGGCGTTACCACCTCGCGCTGGAACGCTACCATGCCATCCGAGTTCAAAGCGGGCCATGCCAGCGCCAGCACCCCGGCGGTGATCGATCCGCCCGAAACACTGGAGATGCGGGTGAGACTGAGTAGCTTACCCGCCTCCATCAGCCGCCACAGCGCGCCCACATGGAACAGCATCGCGCGATAGCCTCCGCCCGAAAGGCACAGCCCGACGCCGTCGGTGGGCGCGGATGAACCGATGATCGGATCCTCGCCAGCGAGCGTGGGTTGATCAGTCATGACGGCGGGGCGCCACGGGAGAAGGGCTCGGCATTGTCGTTACTCCTTCGTATCGTCAAGACCGCCGAAAGTGGCGGGGTTGGTGCGCCGGTGTTCCGGTTGCGCGCGACTCGAAGGTAACCGCATTAAGGTGTCACCGATGGCGGCGGATTGCCAGCGGTCTCGGCCGGAGCGACCGCTTCCACCGGATTGCCGGAACCGGCACCGTACGTGATCTCAACGAGGCGGTTGTGCAACTCGCGAACCCCGTCGGCGGTTGGAACCCGCGGCTGGCTCTCACCGAAGCCCTGCGCCGTGATGTTGCCATCCGGCACGCCGTGCGAGAGGAGGTAACCGCGGACCGAACCATTACGACGCTCGGCGAGACCCGCGTTATATTGCGTCGAACCCGAGCGATCGGTGTGGCCCGCGAGCATGATCGGAACGCTGGCGCAGTTGCCATAGGCGCCGACCGCGTTGTCGAGGATAGTCGTCGCTTCAGGCGTGATATCCGACTTGTCCCAATCGAAGAACACGATGTTCGGACCCGTGTTGCACTCCGGCTGCACCATCGGGGGCGGTGGCGGCGGCGGCGGGGGCGGCTCTGGCGTTGGCGGTAGAAGAACAGGTACGGGTTGCGGCATTGGCATGGCATGGC
>JANMQW010000382.1:0-12807 GCA_031370725.1 Novosphingobium sp. | reverse complement strand
GCCAACTACCTCAAGGACATCCTCGCCCAGATCGAAGGCGACACGGTGGAACTGCATCTTGCCGATGCGGGGGCGCCGACGCTGATTCGGCAGAACGAGAAGAGCCCAGCGCTGTACGTGCTGATGCCGATGCGGGTCTGATCCGGTTTACCGCCCGATCAAGGTGTGTTTGGGGGGCGTGCGGGCCACCGTGCGTCCTTTTTTCATTCGTAAAGGGACCATCCGATGAGCCAGGCCGTCCACATAAACCGCAAAGACCTCTCGCAGTCGCGGATCGTTGATACATCGCTGCCCCAGCTTGGCGCAGGCGAATTGCGGCTGCGAGTCGAGAGCTTTTCGGTCACCGCCAACAACGTGACGTATGCCGTCGTCGGCGATGCCTTCGGATATTGGAATTTCTTCCCGGGCGAAGGCGATTGGGGCGTCGTACCGATGTGGGGACACGCCGCGGTCGAGGCGTCGAACCATTCCGCGGTCGCGGTAGGTGAACGGGTTTACGGCTATCTGCCGATGGCGACCCATCTCGATGTGTTGCCGACCGGGATAACCCCCTCAGGGTTCAGCGACGGCGCGGCGCATCGCCAGCCGATGAGCCAAATCTACAATCAATACAGTCGCCTGGCCGCCGATCCGGAACACGATCCAGCGCGCGAGGCGGAGCGGATGATCTTTGGCCCACTGTTCAAAACCGGCTTCCTGATCGAGGCCATGTTCCGCCGTGAGGGCTGGTTCGGCGCTGATCGGGTGGTGATGACGTCGGCCTCGTCTAAGACCGCGATGGCCCTTGCCAGCGTTGCGCGCGACAAATCGCCGGGTATCGGTCGGATTGGTCTGACTAGCGCGGCCAACCTCGCGTTCGTTCGGGCGGGCGGGTTCTATGACGAAGTGCTGGCATACGAAGAGATCGCCAAGCTGGAGCACGAACGCAGCGTCTCGGTCGATTTTGCCGGCAACGCTGCAGTGCTTCAGGCCATCCACGCTGCGTTGGGCGAGAGCCTGCGCTATTCATGCACCGTCGGCGCAACCCACGTTGGGGCAGGCTTCGGACGCGAAAATGGACCAATCCCCGGACCGGCACCGACGTTGTTCTTCGCCCCCGATCACGCGGTGGCGGCGATCAAGGAATTGGGCCCTAAAACGTTCGGCGAGAGCGTGGCGGCGAGTTGGAAGGGCTTCCTCGGCGAAGCCACGGGCGCAGTCGCAGTCGATGAACGGGATGGTTTGGTCGCAGCGAAGGAGGCGTTCGCAGCTACGTTGGCGGGCACCGCCGATCCTGCTGTCGGCATCATAATCCGTCCCTAAACTCTCACTTTATCGCGGGACAACCTGCTGCGGCTTGAGGGCGCGCAAGTCGCGAGCGATAGCGATCCTCGAACTGGCGCATCAACCATGCCCGTGCCGGTCGATCGAACGCGCGATCCAGCCACAGCGCCAAGGCCACTATCGCGATCGTGAAGGCGGCGGCGACCCACCATGGCCCTTCGGCAAACCGCACCAGCGGGGCCTGGATGCAGTACAGCGGATATGAGAGGTCACCCATCGCCCGGAAGCTGCGCGATGGCGGGACGCTGCAGCTCGCACCCAGCCAGACCAGCGTTGGCATGATCGCGAATATGGCGAACAGATCCCACCACGCCCGATGATCCGGGGCAAGCCCCATGGTTGCCAGCAAAATAGGCGGAAGCAGCCAGGCAAGCGCGGTGGTGCGCGATCCCTTGCCGAAACGCGTACGCGCCCGGCAGATTGCGACCCCAATCGAGAACGAAAACACCGTTCGGACCAGGCCGATGCCTGCGTCGGCCCAGAATACCCCGAGATCGGAATGCCCGTGGACGATCACCGCTTGCGCCAGAACCGCCCCACTACCCGCAATGATTAGCGCAAGTCCGGGGCGACCGACTCGCAGGGCAAGCGCGGCGAAGACGAGGTTGACGACGATTTCGAAGAACATCGACCACATCGGGCCGTTGGTGGGGAACAAGGCATAAGCCGAGCGGAACTCGGGGAACGGATAGAGCGCGAGGATCGATCCGCCGCTGCTGGCCAATCCTATAACGGTTCCCAAAAAGTACATCGGATAGACACGGATCAGCCGCAGCACCGCGAATTCCGCAAGCGTCAGCCCGTCACGCAACCTCTGCTCATAGACCGAGCAGATGACGAAGCCCGAAAGAGCAAAGAAGAAATCGACAGCCAGATACCCGCCGGGCATCGGTACCACCGAAGAACCGTGAAGATGATAGAACAGGACTGCGATCGCCGCAAAGCCGCGCATGCCATCAAGCGTGGTGAACCGAGCAAAGCCCATCCGCCCCGTCTAGCCGGGCCGTCCTGAAAGTTCGGTTAAGCTTTCTCGGATGGGAGGCTGACGTTAGATATCGACTACTATCTTCCCAAAATGCTTATTCGCCGCCTGATGACGAAACGCATCGGCGAGGTTGGCGAGCGGGAAGTGGTCGCTGATCACAGGCTTGATCCCGGTCGCCTCGATCCCTGCGATCATCGCCAGTTGCTGGGCGCGGCTGCCCACGGTCAGCCCCTGGACGCGCAGGCTCTTCCGCATGAGCAGCACTGTCTGAACGGGCCCGACATAGCCCGCCAGAATACCGATCAGGGCTACGTGGCCGCCGATTTTGGCCGCAACCATCGACTGGTCGAGCGTACCCGCACCGCCGATCTCGACCACGGTGTCCACTCCCGCGCCGTCGGTCAGTTCAAGCGCCTTGGCGCCCCACGCTTCGGTTTCCTTGTAATTGATCAACTCGTCGGCGCCGAGATCGCGGAGCCTTTCAAGCTTTTCGCCCGACGAACTTGTCGCGATCACTCGCGCGCCGGCGGCCTTGGCCATCTGGAGCGCGAAGATTGAAACCCCGCCGGTTCCCTGGACCAGCACGGTCGAACCCGGCTTGACTGCGCCATCGACGAACAGCGCGCGCCATGCAGTCAGTCCCGCACAGGTCAGCGTCGCAGCTTCGGCGGCTGAGTAGCCGGTCGGCGCGCGGGTGAACCAGCTTGCCGGGGCGACGATCGCTTCGCGGGCATAGCCGTCGATCCCATCGCCCGGCACCCGGTGAAAGGCAGTCGCTGGTGTCGCCCCGTCGTCCCATTCGGGAAAGAACAGCGACAGCGCAGTGTCGCCAGGCTTGAACGCGATCACTCCGGCGCCAACCGCCTCGACCACGCCCGCGCCGTCGGACATCGGAATGCGTTCGGGTTCGGTCGGGATCATCCCGCAAACCACAGCAAAGTCATGGTAGTTGAGCGAGGACGCTTGCAACCGCACGCGAATTTCCCCGGGTCCTGGCTGGCCGGGATCGTCGAGGGAGGCCGGGAAGAGGGTATCAAGGCTGGCGGGCGAACCCACGCGGATGGCAGCTATGGTCATTATGATACTCCGGCAAAAACGGAGCCGTTCGTCTTGAACAAGTCGCAGGACCGCACGTTTATTCGGCGGTGGGTCGAGTGGCTCAAGGTCATGAACAGCCCTACAACAAACTCAAGGCGAGCGAATTAGGGCGATAATTGGGTGTCCTATTCAGCCGCTTCGAGCATCTCGGCGCGTTGCGGCCCGCGGATCAGACCGCCCGGGGTCTCCCCTGTCCATTTGCCATTCAAAAAGGTGATTACCCCCGACTTGATCGTCGCGACGGAGCCTTCGGCCTTTTGCAGCAGGCGTTTGCCGCCCGCGGGCAGGTCGAACGCCAGCCACGGCTTGCCCAGGTTGATACGCTCGAGGTCGATGATGTTCAAATCGGCTATATAGCCCGGCGCGATGACCCCACGATCGTCGAGGCCGTACAGCCGCGCGGTATCGCGGCACTGGCGCTTGATGGCATTTTCCAGGGTGATCTTGCCTTCAGGGCGGTCTGCTGCGCGCTTTCGATCGCGGACCCAGTGCTGGAGCATGAAGGTGGGGCTCGCCGCGTCGCAGATCGTTCCGCAGTGCGCCCCGCCGTCGGACAACGAATTGACGGTGTCGTCACTCGTCTGCAGGCTCTCGAGAAAATCGAGGTTGCCATCGGCGTAGTTGAGCAAAGGAAGATAGACGAAGCCCGTCCCGTCGCCCTCGCACATCAGGTCGTAGGCGTACTCCTCGGGCGTCACGCCCTTTGCGGCGGCGCGCGTGGCAATGCTCGCCTCGGCCTGCGGCTCGTAATCGAAGTCGGAGTCCATCTCGTATTGCATGCCCCAGACGGCGCTAATTGCCATCGCGACTGCCATGATCTCGGGTGGGACCTGGCTGTAGTCATTGGCTTCGCAAAGGAGCTGCGCCTTGAATGCAGGGTCGAACAGGCGGGCCTTCTGTTCTTCCCATGGCAGGGCGGAGATTGCCTGCCAGCTCGCCCGCATCCGGAAAGGGTGGACGGTGCCGCGCCACGTCATGACGATGCCGTTGCCGCGCAACGCGATCTGCGCGACGATGTTGGCGCCGTTGTCGTTCTCGGCGCGCATCCGCGCGATCTGCTCGTCGAGCGGCTGCTCCTTGGCGATCGACTGGAGCGCGGCAAATGTCACCGGCAGACCAGTCTCTCGGCTCAGCGCGCCCATCCACTCAAATTCATTCCATTCGCGCATGAGGTCGCTGGCCATCTCAAATACCCCGTGACCCACCCGGCCCATTGCGCGTCCGATCCGAATCAGTTCCTCGGCGGTGGCGGTGGTGCCCGGAACCAGCTCGCCATCGATCGAACGGTGGAGCACGGTACGGCTCGTCGAGAAGCCAAGCGCACCCGCGCGCAAGCCGTCCTCGACGATCTCCGACATCTTGTCGATGTCTTCGTCGGTCGGGACCGCGCCGGGCATTTCACGGTCGCCCAGCACATAAGCGCGCACCGCCCCGTGGGGAACGTGGGTGCCAACGTCGATGCTGCGCGGCATGCGCTCGAGCGCGTCGAGGTATTCGGGGAAGGTTTCCCAATCCCATTTCATTCCTTCGGCCAGCGCCGTTCCGGGGATGTCCTCGACCCCCTCCATCAGCGCGATCAGCCACTGGTGGCGTTCGGGTGCAGCGGGGGCGAAGCCGACCCCGCAGTTGCCCATCACCACCGTGGTCACGCCGTGCCATGACGAGGGCGCCATTTCCGCATCCCAGGTCGCTTGGCCGTCGTAATGGGTGTGTATATCGACGAAGCCGGGGGCGACGATCTTGCCCGCGGCGTCGATTTGCTGCGCGCCGCTACCCTGGACCCGGCCGACCGCCGCAATCAGTCCATCCTTGACCGCGACATCGCCAATGAAGCGCGGCGCGCCCGAGCCATCGACGATGGTGCCGTTGCGGATGACGAGGTCGTAGGCTGACATGAGTCTCTCCCGGGATTTGCTAGGAGAATGTCAGGATGCGTATGCCAAGTCGAGTGTTTTAATCGCGCGGTTAAACCGCTTTGTCCCTGCGCGCCGCGATCATCGCTGCTACATCGACGAATTTTTCGCGCGGGGACCCTTCGCGGGCGGCTTTGGTCTCAGCTTCCTCTATCCGTTTCCAGTCGTCGAAACTGACCACATCTAGCTTCCGATCGGAGGCCAACCTGTCGAACCCGGCGCCGCCTTGCTTGCCTGCGCCCGCGCCGATATCCTCGACGATCTTGTCGATCATCCCGAAGCCATCGGGGCGGTTGGTACCGATCGTGCCCGATGGTCCGCGCCGCGCCCAGCCGACGCAGTACAGGCCGGGCAGGATGCGGCCCTCGTCGTTGGCGAAGCGGCCCGCGCGCTCGTCGAACGGCACACCTTCGATCGGCGAGGTTTGATAGCCTATACAGCTGATCACCAGGCTGGCAGGGATGACATAAGTCTCGCCTGTAGCAATCGCGCGACCTGCCTCGACGCGGGTCCGCTCTACCGAAACCCCGGTCACTTGCTCATCGCCGATCACCGCAGTCGGCGAGCCGAAGAAGTCGAACTCCAGTTCGATTGCCATGTCGGAACGGTGGCTTTCTGGGATCGCCGCAAACGCGCGCAAGTGGTTGACCGATTTGCGCAAACCGGGCTCGAGCAGGGCGTCTTCGCCCAGATCGGGGAGATCGCCGGGTTCGACCCGCGGACAGGCGCGCGACAAATGGCCAAGCTCGCCCAGCTCCTTCGGCGTCATCATGATCTGGTGCGGACCGCGGCGGCCCAGAAGCACAACTCTGGCGATGTTTGAGCTATCGAGCGCGTCGAGCGCATGCGCGACGATGTCCGACCCGTCGAATTCGGCACGGGTCTTGGCGAGGATCCGCGCCACGTCGAGCGCGACGTTGCCCATGCCGATGACGACCGCGGTCTGGCCCGATAAATCTGGATTGAGGTCTGCAAACTGGGGGTGGCCATTGTACCAGCCGACGAACGCGGCGCTGCCGAACACATTGCCGAGGTGGTCGCCTGGCAGGCCGAGCGCCCGGTCGTGCGGGGCCCCAGTGGCCAGGATCACGGCATCATAAAGCGTGCGCAGCTCGTCAATCGTCACATCGCGACCAACCGTCACATTACCGAGGAAGCGAACGTTGGCGCCTTGGGCCGTCGCCTCATAGCGGCGCGACACCGCCTTGATCGACTGGTGATCGGGCGCCACTCCGGTGCGGATCAGGCCAAAGGGGACGGGTAGACTGTCGAAGATATCGACCGCAACCTCGTCGCCCCAGCGTTTCTGCGCGCCTTCAGCGGCGTAATAGCCTGCCGGACCCGATCCGACGATCGCGATATGCCGCATCAAAGCTCCCCGCTTATGTGTGACGATCTACGCGGCTGTACACGTGTTTGGAAAGGGGCTTCAGGGGCTTTCTACCGCTTCTTCGCGACCGAGAAATTCGTTCACTTCGCATAGGAACTGTTCGCTGTGGCTGAACGGGAAGAGGTGCCCGCCGCCGGGGATCAGACGCAGCGTGCTGCCCGCGATCAGCGCATGGAGAAAGCTGGAGTTGACGGGCGGCACCACCTGGTCCTCATCGCCTGTCAAGATCAGCGTCGGAACGGCGAGCAGGGGCAGCAACGGCACGCTACCCCATCCTGCCAGCGCGACGAGTTGATAGAACAAACCGGTGGGCGAGGGCAGGGTCACCGCGTTGAGCGAGACCGGGTCGCCTGTGCCGCCGCCGTTGTAGAGCAACGCCAGATTGCGCTGGAGCGCCTTGCCAATCGTCCACTCGGAAGGATCCGCCAGGCGCGCCAACGCGGGCATGCTGCCCGGTGCCATGAGCATTCCCGCGCTGGTCGCGGCTATTACCAACTGCCCGATACGGGCGCGGTGCTGAACCGCGAACTGCTGGGCGATCCCGCCGCCCCAACTGATGCCCAGAACATCGACCCGAGCGATTTCCAACCGATCGAGAATGGCGGCCGCAGCCAGCGCCATACTGACCGCGGTGTAGGGCACTACGGGATCGGGTGATTTGCCGATGCCGGGCATGTCGAAACACAGCACCGGCCGCGGCGCCATCGCGCGCGCCAGCGGATCGAGCAGTTCCAGGTTCATTCCTATGCCGTTGAACACGAGCAATGGCAGCGAAACCGCGTCGTCGGCTGGAAAGTTCCACCGCGCCACGCGCAGGCGACGACCGTGGACGCGAATGGAGGTGATGAGCGGTGATTTGGCAGTCATGGCGGTCCGCTACCACGTTTATGCTGCAATGCAACATTTAGCCGATCTGGACACATCGGCGGTCGGATCAGTGTCTCCAGAAATCGTCGTCTCGGCGCACGTCCTGCTTGGCGATTAACCGAATTTCAAATTCGAGCGCCGAAAAGCCAACCATGAGCGCAACCGAGCCGACACCTGCGACGCCAGATCGCCCGGCGCGGAGCACGGTGCGCGCGCATCCCGGCCCCGCGCTCATCGAATTCATACCTTCGGGTCCAGTTTCGGCGTTTCCACCGGGATGGCGACGACTCGTAGCAGTGCAACTGGCGGTCTTCGTGGCGATCGGGGTGATAGGCGGGACCGTGCCGGGCCCAATTGCTTTGGCCCTGTTTGCCGGATCTATCGGCATTGGCATGCTTACCAATCACATTGCCAAATTCGAAGGCACCCAGATCGCCAACATTCCGCGCCGCTTCGCGGTTCTGGTTGCAGGTGTGGTCTTGCCAATGGCATTGTTCGGAGCCAGCCTCGCGCGCTGGTCGATCGGCGAGGGCGCGGTTGCGTGGGAAGCTGCGGTCGCCGCGATCTCCCTGGTCCTGCTGGCCGGCTCTATCATTGTCGGCAAGCGCACTGCCACCCTCCTCGCAGTGCAGGCCGGGGTATGGGCGGGTTTTGCCTGTTTCGCCAACGGCTGGGCGGGAGTGCTCACGCTGGCGCTTGCGCTGCCGGTTGCGGGCGCGGTGTTCGTGCGCCAGGTTAAGATCGAGCGCTTGGCGGCGGATGCTGCCGCAGCCGCCGGACGGGACCAGACCCGCGCCCGGGAAATCCTCGCCGATTATGAGGAGACCGGGCAGGGCTGGTTCTGGGAGACCGACCGTCACGGCATGCTGACTTATCTGTCACGCGCGGTCGCCGACGTTGTGGGATGCGAGGTCGATGACCTGATCGGGCGCCCGCTAAGCCTGCTGTTCGACCAGGCGCCGCAAAGCTCAGACGGCGAACGCCCGCTGAGCTTTGCGTTGTCAGCGCGGTCTTCGTTCACTGAACTGGGAATGCGCGCGGCGTCTTGCGACGGCGAGCAGCGTTGGTGGTCGGTCAGCGGCCGGCCGATCTACGACGAATTCAAGAACTTCCAGGGCTTCCGCGGCAGCGGTACTGATCTCACTGAAAAGCGACGCTCGCAAGAACATGCCTCGCGGCTGGCGCATTACGATTCGCTGACCGGGCTGTCCAACCGCTTCCTCCAATCACAGACCCTCGAAAAGATACTCACCGCCCCGCAGATGCAGCATCGCAGCTGCACGGTGCTGTTGCTCGACCTCGATCGCTTCAAGCAGGTCAACGATACCTTGGGCCATCCCGCGGGAGACGCCTTGCTAAAACAGGTGGCACAGCGGCTGGAACGGTCGATCGGGGCCGCCGGCCGGGTGGGCCGATTGGGGGGCGACGAATTCCAGGTGATCCTGCCCGGCCGGATCGAACGCGATCAGCTCGTCATCGTGGCCGCGCAGGCGATCGAGGCGTTGTCGCAGCCCTATTCGATCGATGGGTCGCGCGTGACGATCGGGGTATCGGTGGGTATCGCCATCGCCCCCGACGACGGGCTGACCAGCGAAGCCCTGATCCGCAACGCCGATCTCGCACTATACGCGGCCAAGGACGCCGGTCGCGGTCGGTTCCAGTTCTATTCCGCCGACCTCCACAGCGATGCCGAAGAGCGCCGCCAGATGGAGCAGGATTTGCGGGACGCGATTTCCAGCGGGGGGCTTGAGCTGTACTACCAGCCGGTGGTCCAGACTTCGACTGAACAGATCACCGGGTTCGAGGCGCTGTTGCGTTGGCACCATCCCGTCAGAGGCCCGATCAGCCCTGCCAAGTTCATTCCCTTGGCCGAGGACACCGGGCTTATCGCCCCGATCGGCGAATGGGCCTTGCGCACGGCGTGCCATGCTCTCGCGCAATGGCCGGACAACGTCCGCGTGGCGGTGAACGTATCGCCTCTTCAATTTGCCAACCCGGCGCTGCCCACGATCGTTACCCAGTCCTTGGCGCAAGCCGGGGTGCAGCCGCACCGGCTCGAGCTGGAAATTACCGAAAGCGTGTTCCTCAACGACGACGACCAGACCGATGCCATGTTCCGTTCGCTCAAGGCGGTCGGGGTGCGGATGGCGCTCGATGATTTCGGCACTGGCTATTCGTCGCTCGGCTACCTCAAAAAGGCGCCGTTCGACAAGATCAAGATCGATCAGAGCTTCGTCCGCGGCGCAACCATAGAGGGCAGCCGCAACGGCGCCATCATCGCCGCGATCGTCAGCCTGGCCGAAGCGCTGGGGATGGAAACCACCGCCGAGGGGGTGGAGACTCTGGACGAGCTCGATCTGGTCCGCGCCCTGGGTTGCAGTCACGTCCAAGGCTACATCTACGAACGCCCCCTGACCAAAGCCAACGCGAGTGCGCGCCTGCAGCTAGGCATTCATGCGGTTGCCAACGGCCCGCGATCGGCCAGAGCCTTGCGTCAATCGATACTGCGCAAGGTTCAGGTGGAGCATGGCGATCACTTTTACATGGCCACCATCCGCAACATTTCGCGCACCGGAGCACTCGTCGAAGGCCTGTGGAATGTGCCGAAGGACACGATTTTCCGCATTCGGCTGAGTGAGCACAAGTCAGCGACGGCAACAGTGCGCTGGTCCCAGGAGGATCGCGTAGGGATCGAGTTTTCCTCAGCGTTCGACCTTGACGAGCGTGGCGCGATCGCAACGGTCGGGTTGCGGAACACTGGTGAGGATTGGGAAGCGAATACGCGCAAGGTCGGCTGAGCGAGCGGACAACCAGGTTCCGCGCCCTGTTTGGCGGTTTGTTAACCGTGAGCGTCTAAGAATTAGGTCTTCACCAGGGAACGGGTCGCACGGTTCAAATCGACGAGAGATTCGCAGCAATGTCCAGCCGTCCATTCGGCCTTTCGCGTCTCAGGCAGGCCATCCCCGGCTCTCGCGAGACGCGATCCGAGTCGCCCAAAAAGAACGGCAGCGCCTCTCTCGCGACATTCCGGGCCTATGAGGACGCGAAGCTAGGCTGGTTTTGGTCGACTGATGCCCAAGGACTAATCACTTACGCTTCCGGGCACATCGCGCAGGAACTGGGGCAGGAGCCTGGTGATCTGATCGGCAAGCCGTTCGCCGCGGTGTTCGGCCTCGATCCCGACCGCGAGCGCGCGGGCCAACGGACGCTGCCGTTCCTCTTGGGAACGCACACCAGTTTTACAGAGCTCACCGCGTGTTCCGCTGGCCGCGCCGATGGCCAGTGGTGGGCCATCTCGGGTTTGCCTCAGGTCGATAGCGCGGGCGAGTTCATCGGCTATCACGGTCACGGCCGGGAAATTACCGAGACCCTGCGCAGCCAGCGCGATGCATCGCAACTTGCGATGTATGATTCGCTCACCGGCCTGGCCAATCGCCACCACATGGCCGGACGCCTCGCGACGACGCTGACAGCCTATCAGGTCGCCAAGCGCAGCTGTGCGCTGATGATGCTCGACCTCGACCGGTTTAAGCAGGTCAACGACACGCTTGGTCACCAGGCTGGCGACGAGCTCCTCAAGCAGGTGGCGCAGCGCTTGCGCCGGGTGGTCGACGAGTCTTGCGAAATCGGTCGCTTGGGCGGCGACGAGTTCCAGGTTATCCTTCCGGATGTCGACGATCGCGGCGCGCTGGGCGAACTGGGCCACAAGATCATCACGATGCTGTCTCAGCCCTATTCGATCGATGGCGCGCGCTGCGTGATCGGGGCGTCTTTGGGGATCGCGATCGCCCCATATGACGGTCTGGATAGCGAAGAAGTGGTCCGCAACGCTGACCTGGCGCTGTATGCTGCCAAGGGCGCGGGGCGGGGGCAGTACCGGTTTTATTCGAGCGACCTCCACTCGGTCGCCGAAGAGCGGCGCCAGCTCGAGGAAGACATGCGCGACGCCTTGGCCAAAGGCCAGATGCGTGTGGCCTATCAACCGATCGTTGCGCTCGGCGAAAACCGGATTGCGGGGTTTGAGGCGCTGTTGCGCTGGGAACATCCCGAGCGCGGCGCCATCTCGCCGGCGTTGTTCATCCCCATCGCCGAGGAGGCGGGACTTATCTCCGTGCTGGGCGAATGGGCTCTGCGCCAGGCTTGTTTGGAAGCTGCCTCATGGGAGGGCAACGCCCGCGTCGCGGTGAACGTCTCGCCGATCCAGTTCGCCCACGCTGGCCTGCCCGCGCTGGTCGCCTCTGCGCTCGCCAGCTCGCAGCTCGCGCCCGACCGGCTCGAACTCGAGATCACCGAAAGCGTCTTTCTGGGCGAGGGCGCCGATACCCAGGCGATGTTCGAGGCGCTCAAGAAGCTGGGCGTGCGGCTCGCGCTCGACGATTTCGGCACCGGCTATTCCTCGCTTGGCTACCTCCAAAAGGCGCCGTTCGACAAGATCAAGATTGACCAGAGCTTCGTGCGCAGCGCGACCGAACCGGGCAACCGCAACGCCGCGATCATCACCGCGATCGTCAGCCTAGCCACTGCGCTGGGGATGGAAACCACGGCCGAAGGGATCGAGGCGCGCGACACGCTCGATTTGATGCATTCGCTTGGGGTCAGCCACGGTCAGGGGTACATTTTCAGCCGGGCGATCGACCACGAAAAGGTCATCGAGCTGCTGTCTGCCGGTGAGCTGAAGCTTTCACCCGACGGGCCTTCCACTCACCGCTCGGACCGCAAGACCCTGCTGCGCAAGGTCGGGCTGATCCACGAGGACCATCGCTACGATGTAACGATGCGCAACCTGTCGAAGACCGGGGCGATGGTCGAAGGGTTGCTCGATGTCCCGCTAAAGACCAAGTTCGTGGTCGATTTCGGCGAGGGTCAACTGGCTATCGCGGTCGTTCTCCGTTCCGACCGGCATCGCCAGGGTCTGGGATTCGATGTTCCGCTGATCAGCGATGGCGCCGACGGTTTGTGCACCCGCCACCGTGTCTCGCCTTACGTGCTCGCCGCCGCGGGCATGCCGCTCGGCGCGCTGCCGCCGGGCAATTACCCGCTGGTCGGACAGGGCGCGACGAAGACATTCAGCCTTCCCCAGTTCGCCCAAGTCGATGCGATCGGGGAAAGCCGCCGGGTTGCTTGACGCCAGTTGCTGACATTCGCCGAAAGCCGGGCTAACGGCGGCGGATGATTGACCGTTCTCTGATCCGTAACTTCTCTATCATCGCGCATATCGACCATGGCAAGTC
>JANMQW010000380.1:0-2926 GCA_031370725.1 Novosphingobium sp. | reverse complement strand
AAAATTGGTCGGGACGAGAGGATTCGAACCTCCGACCCCCACACCCCCAGTGTGATGCGCTACCAGGCTGCGCTACGTCCCGACCGGCCGGGCTGCACGTGGCGCGGCCCGGGGAGGGGCGCTATAGGCCGGGGGGTGAGTGTTGGCAAGGCAGCGCAAGAGGCGCTCGATTGCCTTGCCGTGGCATTGCTGCTAGGCGCGCGCTGGCTGCGACCGGACCGCTCCGGCCCGCGCAATTCCGGGCTTCGGCCTGCCATTTTCCGTTCATTCGAAAGTTCCGATGTCCATCTCGTCGCCCCTGCTAGTCCTGTCATCGGCCGCCGCTGCGGCTGCTCCCGGTTCTCCGCCCGCCTGGCTTCAGTTCCTGCCGCTGGTTGCGATGGGGGTTATTTTCTGGTTCCTGATCATCCGCCCGCAGATGCGCCGCCAAAAGGAGCACCAAACCAAAGTCGCGGGTTTGAAAAAGGGCGATCAGGTGGTCACCGCGGGTGGGCTGCTCGCCAAGGTCCTGCGGGTCGACGAGCATTACGTCGATCTCGAACTGGCGCCCAACGTCAAGGTCAAAGCGGTCAAATCGACCATCGGCGATATCGTGCCCCCCGGCTCGACCCAGCCGGCCAACGATTGAGCGCATTCTCCGCTGCTCTCCCGCCACCAGGCGGGCGCAGCGTGACATTTGGTTGAAAGTTTCCGCATGCTCGATTTTCCCCGCTGGAAGGTCATCTGGCTCTGGGCCGTGGCGCTGTTTTGCGCCGCCGCCGCGCTGCCCTCGATCGCCAGCGTCGCCGGAATCGGCTGGCCGTCCGTGCTGCCCAATCCCAAGGTCAACCTCGGCCTCGATCTCGCCGGGGGCAGCCACATCCTGCTCGAGGCCGACGCCAGCCAGGTAGGTCGCCAGCGGCTTGAAACGATGGAGGAGAGCGTCCGCCAGCGGTTCCGCACGGCGCAGCCGCGGATCCAGGTCGGCGAGATTTCCAACCGCGGCGGGGCGCTTTCGTTCGTCGTTCCCGATCCCGCCCAAGTCGACGCCGCGCGCGAACAGGTGCTGCCGCTGACCACCGGTGCGGGGCTGACCGGGCAACGCGATTGGGACATTCAGGTGGTCGACGGCAACCGCTTCGTCCTGACCCCGACCCAGGCCGGGATCGACCTGGCGATCACCCAGGCAATGGACACTGCCACCGAAGTCGTCCGCAAGCGGATCGATGCGCTTGGCACTCGCGAGCCGACGATCATCCGCCAGGGTGCGCAGCGGATCGTCGTCCAGGTTCCGGGTCTCAAGGATCCAGCGGCGCTCAAGGCGCTGCTTGGGCAGACTGCAAAGCTCGAATTCAAGCTGGTCGATACCACCGCGATCCCCAGCGACGTGGCGCAAGGGATCGCCCCGCCGGGGAGCCAGATCGTGCCATTCGCCGATGCCCAGGCTGGGCAGGGCCAGACCGCGATCGCGGTCAAGCGGCTGGGCGGGATCAAGGGCGATCGGCTGACCAACGCCCAGCAGAGTTTCGAGCCGCAGACCAACGCGCCGGTGGTCAGCATCACCTTCGATTCCGAGGGCGGCGCCAAGTTTGCGCGGCTCACCACCGAGAACGTCAACCGCCCGTTCGCAATCATCCTCGATGGCAAGGCGATCTCTGCGCCCAACATCAACGAGCCGATCCTGGGCGGCAGCGCGCAGATTTCGGGCAGCTTCACCGTCGAGACCGCCAACCAACTCGCCATCGCGCTGCGCTCGGGCGCATTGCCGGTCGATCTCAAGGTGGTCGAGGAACGCACCGTAGGCCCCGATTTGGGCGCGGACTCGATCCGCAAAGGCATGATCGCAATGGGGATCGGCACGATTGCGCTGATGGCCTTCATGCTGGTCACCTATGGCCGGTTCGGGGTGTACACCTGCTGCGCGCTGATCCTCAACACGCTGATGATCCTCGGGATCATGGCGGTCGCCAACACCACCCTGACGCTGCCCGGAATCGCTGGGTTCGTGCTGACGATCGGTGCCGCGGTCGACGCCAACGTTTTGATCAACGAGCGCATCCGCGAGGAGCGCAAACGCGGGCGCAAGGTCGTTCAGGCGGTCGAGTTCGGCTACAAGGAAGCGCGCAGCGCGATCTTTGATGGCAACATCACCAACATCATCGCGGCGGTGCTGATGTTCCTGTTCGGATCGGGCCCGATCAAGGGGTTTGCGATCGTCCTCATCATCGGCATCGCAACCTCGGTGTTCACCGCGGTCACGCTGACCCGGATGTGGGTCGCCCACTGGCTGCGCAAATCGCGGCCAACCGATCTGGTTTTGTAAGGCACGATCGATGAAACTGCTCAAGCTCGTCCCCGACGATACCAACATCCGCTTCCTGCGCTGGCGGGTGCCGTTCTACATCATCAGCCTGCTGTTGATGGCCGCCAGCCTGACGCTGGTGTTCACCAAGGGGCTCAACCTGGGGGTCGACTTCGTTGGCGGCCAGATGATCCGCACCACCTTTACCCAAAGCGCCACGGCGCCGGTATCGCAACTGCGCGAGCAGATCGGGGCGCTGGGGTATGGCGACCCGATCATCCAGACGTTCGGCAAGCCCAACGAAATCTCGATCCGGATGCGGTTGCCCGAAGGCGCCGTCGCGGATCCGGGGCTATCCGATGCGATGGCCCGCAAGATCACCGCGACCATCCGCGCAGGCCATCCCGATGTGCGGATCGACGGGGTCGATTCGGTCTCGGGCAAAGTCTCGGGCGAGCTGTTCCGCACCGGGATGACCGCGCTGATCGCGGCGATGTTCGCGATATCGATCTACATCTGGATCCGCTTCGAATGGCAGTTCGGCGTCGGCGCGCTGTTCGCGCTGGCGCACGACGTGACGCTGACGCTGGGCCTGTTTGCGCTCACCCAGATGGAATTCGATCTCAACATCGTCGCCGCGCTGCT
>JANMQW010000161.1:0-9095 GCA_031370725.1 Novosphingobium sp. | reverse complement strand
CGATAGGTTGCAGGTTGCAACTAGAAACTTATTATTTTTTGGGGTTGCACCGTTTCGTGGTACGCGGGGCGCAAGAGAGAGGAAAACCGATGGTCAAGCTGCGCGAGCCGCTGAACGATATCGCTGCCTGCGGGTTGCCCTCGGCGCTCGAGGTGATGGGCGAGCGCTGGTCGTTCATGATCCTGCGCGCCGCATTCAACAAAGTCCGCCATTTCGAGGAATTTCTCGAAACCCTGGGCATCGCGCGCAACATCCTCTCCAACCGCCTCTCACGGCTGGTCGATCATGGCATCCTCAAGCGCGAACACTGCGCCGATGATCGCCGCCGGATCGAATACCGCCTGACCGACCGCGGCCACGATCTGCTCCCCGCGATGCTCGCGCTGCGCCAGTGGGGCGAAAAATGGGAACTCGGCACCCCCTCCAACCCCGTCCTGTGCGATGAACGAGACGGCCGCCCGATCGCCCGCATCGCGATCCACGCCGCCGACGGCCGGGTGCTGGCGCCAAGCGAATTGAGCTGGCGCGAGCGGAGTGACGTCGATGCAATGGAGCGGCGACAGGCGATTGCGGCGGCTTGAGAGGTGAATTGCCTCCACCGCTGACCCCCGATGCGCGCTATATCGTCGTGCGAGGCCGATTGTGGCGTGCTGCTGACCCCGCCCTGTCCGCAACAGAACGCGATCAACTCACCCGTGACTTGATGGACGCCCGGCGTGCGGTCCGCGCCGCACAAGGCAATCCAACCTTATTAAGCGTTGCTCGCAAGGCGGTCGATGCCGCCAAACATGGTCTGGGCGAGCGAGGCAAGCCATGGTGGACCGACGGCGCGCTAGATTACAACCGGCACATGGCTCGCAACACCCCATATGCAGACTGGTGGCACGATCTTGCGCTAGAGCAGTGAGGGCTGCGCCGCCTCCACCTCGGCCACCTCGATCTCCTCCATCGCCTCGTGCGCCAGCGGGCATTGCATCGCCGCTGCCTCCTCGCCCCCTACACTCAGCCAGCGCGCGGCCTCGTCGGGCGTATCGAGGATCACCGGCATCGCTTTGGGGTGGACCCGCCCGACCAGCTCGTTCGGCTCACACGTAAGGAACGCATAGCGTGGCCCCTCGGCAGTCTGCCGCCACAGCCCGGCGAAGCCGAACAGCTCGGCATTGCGCAGCGCGAACCAGTGCTTGCGCTTTTTGCCTGTCGCCGGATCGGACTCGGCCGACCATTCGGAGAATGCGGTGACCGGCACCACGCAGCGCCGTGCCGGATCGGCCAGCGCGCTGCGCCACATCGGCGAGGCGAGGTTGCGGATGTTGGTGATCGGGTGTTTGACCTGCCCGAACGGTGGCCAGCCCCACTGCATCGAGACCAGCCTCCGCCGGTTCTCTCCAGCAACAATTACCGGTGCGGCATAATCGGGGAAGATCTCGTGCAGCGGGGGCACGTTGGCGCCGCCGGTGTCGAGCGGGGCGAACAGTTGCGCGATTGCATCGGCGCTGCTGGTCATGCGATAGAGGTTGCACATCGCATATCAATTATCCGGGAGTCGAAGCCATGGCCACCCAGCTAAGCAGCAAGCACGGGCGCAACCTCGATTGCAGCGAAGAGGAATGGGCGGTCCGCCAGGAACTGGCCGCGTGCTATCGCATCTTCGATCTGATGGGCTGGTCCGAATCGATCTATAACCACATCTCGGCGCGCGTTCCGGGCGAGGACAACGCCTTCCTGATCAACCCCTACGGGCTGCTCTATTCGGAAATCTGCGCGAGCAATCTGGTCAAGATCGACATCGACGGTAACAATCTCGATGGCAGCCCCTATCCGGTCAACAAGGCCGGGTTCACCCAGCACGGCTACTTCCATCGCCACCTCGATTGGGCGCACGCGATCTGCCACACCCACACCACCGCGACGATGGCGGTGGCAAGCCTTGAAGGCGGGCTTCAGCCGGTGAACTTCTATGCCTGCAACTTCGCCGGGCGGATCGGCTATCACGATTTCGAGGGCGTGACGGTGCGCGCCGAAGAGGGCGAGCGGCTGCTCGCCAACCTCGACAACAAGCGCATCCTGTTCCTCAAGAACCACGGCCCGGTGGTGCTGGGCAAATCGATCCCCGAAATTTTCCTGATGCACTGGAGCTTTCAGCGGGCCTGCGAAATCCAGCTCGCGACAATGGCTGCGGGCAAGCCGATCGTGGTCAGCCAGGAGGTGATCGATGTTCACCAACGCGATCTGGGCCAGGCCCAGCTTCCCGGCGGCCCGGGCGCGGCGGACTTTGCCGCGTGGACTCGCCAGATCGACAAGGTCGACCGCAGCTGGCGGGATTGAGACGGGCGTTGGCGCCAATGCTTCGACAGGCTCAGCATGAGCGGGTCTTGGTATTGAACAAGCTTCCGCACATCCGCTCAGCCTGAGCTTGTCGAAGGCCGCGCCCAACGATGTCCCGCTTCACCCTCAACGACCGCCCGGTGGCATTCCGGATGGACCCGCAGACCCCCTTGCTGTGGGGCTTGCGCAATGCCGCCAACCTGACCGGCACGAAGTTCGGCTGCGGGCAGGGCGATTGCGGGGCGTGCATGGTGATCATCGATGGCGAGGCGATCCGCAGTTGCCTGGTCAGCTTGGCCGAAGTCGAGGGCCGCAGCGTGACCACGATCGAGGCGCTGAGCCGCGATCGCAGCCACCCGGTGCAGCAGGCATTCGTGGCCGAAGGCGCGATCCAGTGCGGCTTCTGCACGCCGGGCATGGTCATGGCCGCCGCCGCGTTGCTCGCCCGCAACGCCGATCCGAGCGCGGCGGACATTACCACAGCGCTGCCCAATCTGTGCCGTTGCGGGGTCTATCCCCGCCTGATCCGCGCAGTCCAGCGCGCCGGACGGGTGATGCGCGGCGAAGAACGCATCGCCGCCGCCCCCGCCCCCGGGATCAGACCCGAGGATGCGGCGAGGGCGGTACCGGCAATGGAAGCAATCAGAACTTCACCCGCACCCCCACCCGCGCGCTGATCGGTTCGCCCGGCGCGATGTTGTTGTCGGTGTGGGCGCTGGGATAGTAACCGCGGTCGAACAGGTTCTCGACGTTGAGCTGGAGCGTGATCCGCTCGCTCATGTCCCAGAACGCGGCCGCATCGACCCGAGTAAACGCCGGCAGAACCACCGCGTTGCTGATCGTGGCAAACTGCTTGGCCTGATGGATCACCCCCAACCCGAAGCCGATCGCCGGGGTTACGTCATAGCGGGTCCATGCCGTGATCTGGTCGCGCGGCAGCTGCGCCAGCTTTCGCCCGGCGGGCGCGGCGGTGGTGGTGGTGCGGATTTCGCCGGTCTGGTGGGCATAGCCCAGGCTCGCCTGCCACTGCGGCGTGATCCGCCCGGAAAGCTGTGCTTCGAAGCCTTTGGTTCGGGTCGATCCGGTCAGCACGACCGTTCCGTTCAACGGATCATTGGCGCGGGTGTTGTCGCGGTCGAGCCGGAACAGAGCGGCGGTAAAGGCGAGGTCGGACGTCACATCCCACTTTACCCCCAACTCGCGGTTCTCGAACCGTTCGGGGGCGAGCCGCGCGGTGGTCGCATCGAGCACTGCGAACTGATCGCCCGATTGCGGCAAAAAGCTTTTGGCATAGCTGGCGTAGAGCGAGATGTTCTGCTGCGGTTTGACGATCGCCCCGACCCGCGGCGACCACTTGCCGTCGCTGCGGGCGGCGGCAAAGCCGTTGACCAGATTGATCGTGCGAACGTCGATATCGTCATAGCGCAGCCCGGCGACGATCTGGACGTGCTCGCCGATCTCGACCTGATCCTGGATATAGCCCGACAGCAATTTGAGCCGCGAGCGGCGATTGGTGACGAAGGGGGTGAACGATGTCGCCGGGACGACGATCCGTTGGGCAAGCGGCACTTTGACGCGCAGACCGCCATTGGTTCCCCCGGCGAACAACACGTTGCGGCGGCTGTTTTCGCTGTCCTGGTCGGTCGCCTCGACGCCAAGCAGCAGGGTGTGTCCGATCGGCCCGGTGCTGCCCACCCAGATCAGGTTGCCCTGGCCGATAAAGTTCCGACGTCCGGTCCCGTCGGCATAGCCTTCGAGTTCGACGGTCGTCGCGGTAGCAGCGGCGCGCGGATAGACATTGGCGTAGAACTTGTCGAAATCGGCGAATTGCCCGGTGACGTTGAACGACAGGCCGTCGCCCAGCGAATGGTCGAGCCGGGCGCGCACAATGTGCGCCTTGTTGGAATTGCGGTTGAGCTCAGGCGAGCCGAAGAACACGTCGTCGAATCCGCGCAGCGGGCGTCCAGCGAACGACGGCACCCCGCGATCGGTTATGCGGCGGTCGTCGTCATAGGTGTAGCTGGCGGTAACGCGGGTATCGGCACCCAGCGCCGCGGTCAGAGTCGGGCTGACGCCGATGAAGCGGCCCTCGTAGACATCGCGATGATTATCGAATTCCTCGTAGATTGCGTTGATCCGCCCGGCGACCTTTTCTCCGAGCGGGAGGTTGGCATCGGCGGAGAAGTCGAACGCCCCGAAGCTGTCGACCGAAGCATTGGCGGTGGCAGAGCCGCGCGCCGGATCGGCCGTTTTGCTGATCCGGTTGACCACTCCGCCGCCGCCGCCGCGCCCGAAGATCATCGCGTTGGCGCCCTTGAGCACCTCGATCCGATCGATGTTGTAGAGCGGGCGGTAGTACTGCGCGTCGTCGCGCAGGCCATCGAGATAGAAGTCGGCGGTGGTCGATTGGCCGCGCAGGGTGATCTGATCGCGGTGGCCCTCGCCGGTGCCGAGCGTGACCCCGGGAACATAGCGCAACGCCTCGCCAAGCTGCTGGGTCGCCTGATCGTCGAGTTGCTGGCGGGTGACCACGGTGATTGACTGTGGCACGTCGATCAGCGCGGTGGGGGTCTTGGTTCCGGACGAACCGTCGTCGCTGGCATAGCCCTGGCGCTCGCCGGTGACCACGATCGGGGCGTTTGCTGCCGCTCCATCGTCGGCCCAGGCGGGCGTTGTGGGCAAGATAATGGCAATGCCGCCGAGCAGAGCCCGGCGGGTGGTTGTGGCGCGAAGCATGAAAATCTCTTTCTGCGAATGTCTCGCAACTTCTCTATTGCGAGTCATTATCAGTTGCAAGAGGCCTTGCTAGGTTTTCTTCGCGGCGATGCTCGCCTAGGCGCGACCACGAAGGGAACGCTCATGAAGGCCACGATCTGGCACAACCCGGCTTGCGGCACCTCGCGTAAGACGCTGGCGATTTTGCAAGAGACTGCGGGGGTCGATGTCGAGGTGGTCGAGTACCTCAAGAATTCGCCGACCGTGGCCAAGCTGGCGCAACTTTATCGCGCTGCGGGGATCACGCCGCAACAAGGACTACGGATGCGGGGTACCGATGCCGAAGCACGCGGATTGCCCGGCGCGAGCGACGCGCAAGTGCTCGCCGCGATGGCGGCCGATCCGCGATTGATCGAACGGCCGCTGGTCGAGACTGAGAAAGGTGTGAGGTTGTGTCGCCCGCAGGATGTGGTGCGGGAGATTCTCTAGAAAGGCAGAGCTTGCCCCGCCAGGATCAGCGCGAGCGCGCATCCGGTTACGATACCAATCCGCGCCAGTTCAAGCGATGCAAGGCGCGGAGCAGTGGCAATTAGGGCGATCGCACGGGTCATACCCCGCAAATGCGCCCCCACTCCCTAACGAATCGTAAACCTCAGCTACCTGGCTCCAACCATTCGACCAATGCGGCCAGGCACTCGCGGCCCAGCAGGCGGCTGCGCTCGGGGCTCCAGCCTTGCGCAGCGTCGGGCAGCGCAGCGTAGTCCTTGAACGGCATCTCCAATGTCATCGAAACGCAACCGTGCGAGGCGGCGAAGCGGTTGGCGAGCTGGTTGGTGCTCATCGTCAGGTTCGCCTTGCGCGGCGCGGCCACCGGATAGCCGAGCTTCGTCTGGAAATCGGGGCAGCGCCGATCAAGGATGCGCTTGTACCGCTCATAGCCCTCGCCCTGAGCCTCGGTCCAGTTGGGCACACCTTCGAACCCGGCCAGAAAAACCGCGGCAATCGCTTCGTCGCCGTGGATATCCATCGCGAAGTGGACTCCGGTGGCGTCCATTGCGTTGCGGATCGCCAGCACTTCGGGGCTGCGCTCGAGGGACGGCTCGTGCCATTCGCGGTTAAGATTCACGCCGATCGCGTTGGTCCGCAGGTGGCCGCGACACGATCCGTCGGGGTTGGCATTAGGGACGATGTGGAAGCGGCACTTTTGCCGCAGCACCCGCGCCACCGGGTCGGCGGGGTCGGTCAGTAGCTCGAGCGCGCCTTCCATCCACCATTCGGCCATCGATTCGCCCGGATGCTGGCGCGCATAGAGCCACACCTGCTTGACGCCTTCGCCCACCTCAAGGCAGTCGATCGGCTGGCCCTCAAGGCTGAGTCCGAGTTGGCGATGGGTGACGCCCTCAGCTAGCGCCGCCTCGCTCACCAGATCGTGGTGCCGTTCCATCGAATAAGGCGCGAAATAGGCGAACCAGGCGATGCTGGCGGCGGGCGTGTAGCGGATCGTCAGCGTGCCGCCCTCGGCGTGCTTGTCCCACGTGGTCTCGGCGCGGCCCCAGAATTCCCGGTCGTCGGAAACGCACGCACGGTAATCGATCCACCCGCCGGGATAGGCGCTGCTCGCGAGCCCTGTGATTTTCAGCTCAATCTCGCGGCCTGCCGCACCCGAGACACGAAAATGGAACCACTGGAAGAACTCCGAATCGCGGTCCTTGCGGATCGCCAGACGCGCTGTCGTGCGGTCGATCGAGAGGACTTCGATGTTCCCGCTGTCGAAAGCGGCGTCGATTGCGATAGGTGCGGTGTGTGAGGTCATTTGACCTCGATAGTCTCCCCCGACTTTCCGGGAAAGCCCGCGAACAACGCATGCGCCAATCGGCTGGCGTTTTCGGGACGGTCGGCGTCGCGCTGCGCGGTGCGCAAGTTCGAATGGCCCTCCCACAGCGCGGCGCCGCTGGTCTTGTCGCGGATCGTCACCGACAACTCGCTTTCGACATCGCCGCCGCGCGCCTTGGCGCCGCCGCCAAGCGGGAAGCCGAATCCCACGCCCAGGCCCACCGAACTTCCGCCACGATGCCAGCCGCCGCCGCCCGATCCTCCACCGATCCCGATGCTGACCGACGAGCCGCCGCTACGCCGCTCGCTGCCGGGGACAACGTCGCGTGTCAGGCGAACTTCGGCGATACGTGCCACGCTGGGCTGGGCCGGCGAAGGAGCAAGCCCCTGAGCAACCAGCTCTCGCGCCACTGCATCGAGCCAAGCGCGAGTTTCGAGGCTCCGCGGGTCGGTCCCGGCGGCCGCGACTACTTCGACCCATCCCGGTCCAAGCTGCGCAAGCGTGGCAGGAGTGTGAAAGCGGGTGACCTCGACCGGAGCGGCCAAAGCAGGAGAAGCCACCGCAAGCAACGCCGCGATCGGGAGGAGAGTTTTGCGCATAGAAAGCCCTTTGTCGAACAGCCTGTTTGCTTAGCTACCAACGATTTAGCACGCCTGAACAACGACGTTAACCATCGCGCACCGATTGCGTGCTAGGGGCGCGGCTATGACCAAACTTCCCGTGCTCGTAACCGGCGGCGCCGGCTATATCGGCAGCCACGCGGTGCTGGCCTTGCGCGATGCCGGCTGGCCGGTGGCGGTGATCGACGATCTTTCGACCGGGTTCCGCTGGGCGGTGCCAGAAGGCGTGGCGTTTTATACGGGCGACATTGCGGATGAGGCGCTGCTCGCGCGGATCTTTGGCGAACAGGGCACGCGAGCGGTGATGCACTTCGCAGGATCGATCATCGTCCCCGAATCGGTTGCCGACCCGCTCAAATACTATGCCAACAACACCGGCAAGAGCCGCGCGCTGATCGCTTCGTGTGTCGCTGCGGGTGTGCCGCACCTGATCTTCAGCTCGACCGCCGCAGTCTATGGCGCACCCGACGCCGAGCGCGTGGGTGAGGACACGCCGACGGTTCCGATCAATCCCTACGGCCGCTCCAAGCTGATGACCGAGGCGATGCTGGCCGACACCGCCGCCGCGCACGCGCTCAACGATTGCGCCCTGCGTTATTTCAACGTCGCCGGAGCCGATCCGCAGGCGCGCGTCGGGCAATCGACCGCGGGGGCGACGCACCTGCTCAAGATCGCGGTCGAGGCGGCGCTAGGCAAGCGCGAGCACGTCGGCGTCTATGGCAGCGACTACCCCACCCCCGACGGCACCGGGGTGCGCGATTATATCCACGTCGCCGATCTTGCTGCCGCGCATGTGCTCGCGTTGGAAGCGTTGATCGCCGATCCGGCACGTAGCCTCACGCTCAATTGCGGTTACGGGCGGGGTTTTTCGGTGCTCGAAGTGCTCGACGCGGTCGACCGGGCGACCAACCTGAAGCTGGAACGCCGCATGGAACCGCGCCGCGCGGGTGATTCGGCATCGATCGTGGCCGACAACGCGCGGATCAAGGCAACGCTGCCATGGCAGCCGCGCCACGCCGATCTCGATACGATCGTCGCCCACGCGCTGGCTTGGGAACGCAAGCTGACCGAAATCCGCCAGCGCCAAAATCCCTAGGGGCGGTTGACTTGGCGGGGCGGTACGGTTAGCGGCGCGCCTTCAAATTATAGCCTGCGGGCTGCGTACGGAACACCTGTCATGAAGATTCGCAACAGCCTCAAGTCGCTGAAAGATCGCCATCGCGACAACCGCGTGATTCGTCGTCGCGGGCGGACTTATGTGATCAACAAGACCAACCGCCGCTTCAAGGCGCGCCAGGGTTGATTCTTCGCCCGGCGAACGCTGGGTTGGAAGCATGATCGAAACAGTCGTGTTCGATGTCGGCAACGTCCTCTACCGTTGGGACCGCCGCCTGCCGTATGTTGCGCATTTCGCCGACCCGGCCGAACTTGACCACTTCCTCGCCACCGTAATCCCGCTCGAATGGCACGCCCAGCACGATGCCGGGCGGCCCGCAGCCGAAATGGTTGCCGAACGCAGCGCGTTGTTCCCCCAACACGCCACGCTGATCGCCGACTGGTTCGCGCGCTTCAACGAGAGCATCCCCGGACCGGTCCCCGGC
>JANMQW010000285.1:0-1578 GCA_031370725.1 Novosphingobium sp. | reverse complement strand
CGGATCGGCAATCGGCAAGCCGGTTGGAGCATCTTTCGCCAGTGCGCCCGTGGAGACCGCCCATGCGGCAAATGCGGTTAGCGCCGCGTTACAAAGCGATTGCATCGGCCAGCAGCCCCACCGAAAGCGCGTAATAGTTCGAGCAATTGTAATCGAGGATCACCCGGTAGTTGCCCGTCAGCAGGTAGGCGGTTCGGCCTGGCCCATCGGGCTCGAGCAGGCTGGCCAGCACCCCGTCGCGCGGCCAATAGCCCGATTGCGGCGCGATGCCCAGTGCGCGCCATTCGCGCATCGTCTTCCACGCGCTATGCCGCCCATGCACCGCCGGGCAGCGCGGCGAAGCCAGTCTGGTCCCCAGCGTCGCACGGTCCAGCCCGGACGGCACGTTCACGGCCACTCCCCACGGCTCGCCCGCGCGCCATCCGGCGTCGCGCAGATAGTTGCCGATCGAGGCCACGGTATCCGCGCGGCTCGACCAGATGTCGGCGAACCCGTCACCGTCGCCATCGGTGGCGACCCGCAGATAGGCGCTGGGCAGGAACTGCGGATTGCCGAACGCGCCGGCCCAGCTGCCCTTCAACTTGTATCGTGGCACCCCGCGATCGACCATCTTAAGCAGAGCGATGAATTCCTCTGCGAACAGCTCACGGCGGCGGCCTTCATAGGCCAGTGTCGCGAGGCTGCGGGCGAGGTCGAAATCGCCGGTATAGCTGCCGTAGTTGGTCTCGTGCCCCCAGATCGCCAGAATCACGGGCAAGGGTACGCCGAATCGCCGCTCGGACGCTCCCCCCTGCCCCGCCAGCGCGGCGTACTGGCGCTGCCCGCCCGCGATCCGCGCGGCATCGACATGTGTGCGCCGGTAAGGCTCGAAGGCGGTGAAGGTGGACGCGGTGGCGCTGGTGTTGCCCGGCTGCGAGCGGTCGAGATCGATCACCCGCGGGTTGAAGCTCAGCCCGGAGGTCATCGACGCAACGGTCGACTCGCTCACGCCTTCGCCGCGGGCGCGCGCCGAGAGCAGCTGCAGATAACCGGAGAACCCGCTTTCGCGGTAATCCTGGGCTTCGACCGCAGGCACCGTCGGACCAAGCGAGAGGATCGCGGCACAAGTCGCTAAGCGCCAGCGTCGGAATGCATTTCGAGCGATCATTGCGATACTGTCGCATAGGCGACCGCGAAAGGGAATCCCCCGATGCGACAGGTTGGCTGCAAGATCGGGTGACAAACGCCCCGCCCACCGCTAGCCGCATCTTGCCTAGCGCTGGACAGGTGGCCGAGTGGTTTAAGGCAGCGGTCTTGAAAACCGCCGTGGGTGAAAGCCCACCGTGGGTTCGAATCCCACCCTGTCCGCCACAATCCCTGATTAATTTAGTCATTTATCGGGAGCTGGAATTGGATCGGCCTAGAAAGGCGTTCCTCGCCAAAGGGTCATCATGGCTATCGTCAGAATGAGGATGACCGACCAACGCATGGCGGCTCTTAGCAACTTAATCCGAATCCGCTTGGCCCGCGCCACAGCGCGTTGTTCGGCGCTCGGAAGCGATATCAGGAATGCTTCGTAGGTTTTCATGATGCCGACCG
>JANMQW010000235.1:0-7899 GCA_031370725.1 Novosphingobium sp. | reverse complement strand
GCCAATCACTTGGGAACGCGCGGCTCCGCGAGGAACTGGCTGCGATACCCGCCCTGGAAGCCGAGCATCCAGCCCGGGTACTCGCGCGGCAACTCGCTCAGTTTGGACAGCTCGGCCATTTCGGTTGCGGTCAGTTCGATGTCGCAGGCCGCCAGGTTATCGGCCAGCTGGTCAGCGCGCTTGGCGCCAACGATCACGGTCGAAACTGCCGGTTGATAAAGCAGCCAGGCCAGCGCGATCTGGGCGATGCTGGCACCGGCACCGCGGGTATCCGCCATCCGTCGCATCGCTTCGACCAGATCGTACCCGCGATCCATGTTCACCGGGGGGAAATCGAACGCGGCGCGGCGGCCCTCGCCTTGGCTGCGATCATCGTCGCCGCGGGTGTATTTGCCCGAAAGGAAGCCGCCTGCCAGCGGGCTCCACACCATCAATCCGACGCCTTCGGACAACAGCATCGGCACGATCTCACGCTCAAGATCGCGCCCCGCGACGGTGTAATAGGCCTGGAGCGAGGCGAACTTTTCCAGACCCAGCCGTTCGGACATCCCCAACGCTTTCACGATCTGCCACGCCGCCCAGTTGCTGACCCCGATGTACCGCACCCGGCCCGACCGGACCATGTCATCGAGCGCACGCAGCGCTTCTTCCATCGGGGTGGTCGGGTCCCACCCGTGGATCTGGTAGAGATCGACGTGATCGGTGCCCAGCCGCTTCAGGCTGGCGTCGATCTGGTGCATAAGGTGGTATCTGGATACCCCCGCGTCGTTGGGCCCGGGACCCATGTTGCCCATCGCCTTGGTCGCGATCACCACGGCGGACCGGGCGATCCCAAGGGCCTTGAGCGCGCCGCCGACAAATTCTTCCGACTGGCCCGTGGTGTAGACGTTGGCGGTGTCGATGAAGTTGATCCCGCCATCGATCGCCTGCTTGACCAGCGCGGTCGAGGCATCCTGATCCAACCCCGCAATCGCCCCGAAGCGCCCGGTGTTGGTGCCAAAGGTCATCGCCCCCAAGCACAGTTCGGAAACGATCAGGCCGGTGTTGCCAAGGCGGTTGGTACGCATGAGATGTTCTTTCGCAGACGTTTGATCAGGGGCGAATCTGGCCGGTGCCGCGCACCAGCCACTTGTAGGTGGTGAGGCCCTCGAGCGCGACCGGGCCGCGCGCGTGGAGCCGCCCGGTGGCGATGCCGATCTCGGCGCCAAGCCCGAATTCACCACCGTCGGCGAATTGGCTCGAAGCGTTGTGCATCACAATCGCCGAATCGACTTCGCTCAGGAACCGCTCGGCCGCCGTCGCATCCTCGGTAACGATCGCATCGGTGTGGTGCGAGGCATGGCGCTCAATGTGGGCCAGCGCGCCGTCAAGCCCATCGACCACCGCGACGCTGAGCACCGCGTCGAGGTATTCGGTATCCCAGTCGTTGCCGTCGGCCGCCACGATGCGCGGATCGATCGATTGCGCGCGCGCATCACCGCGCAGTTCGCAGCCCGCGTCAAGCAGCGGCTCGACCAGCCCGTGCGGATCGGGATATGTCGCATCGATCAGCAGCGTTTCCATCGCTCCGCACACCCCTGTGCGGCGCAACTTGGCGTTGAGCGCAATGGCCGCGGCCTTTGCTGGATCGGCAGCCGCGTGGACGAAAGTATGGTTGATCCCGTCGAGGTGGGCAAGCACCGGCACCCGCGCCTCGGCCTGAACCCGCGCGACGAGGCTCTTGCCCCCGCGCGGCACGATCATGTCGATCAGCCCCGCTGCGGTCAGCATCGCGCCCACCGCAGCGCGATCCTGCGTGGGCACAAGCTGGACCGCTTGGGCGGGTACGCCACCCGCGACCAGCCCCTCGACCAGCGCAGCGTGGATCGCATGGTTGGACCGCACCGCCTCGCTCCCCCCGCGCAGCAGCACCGCGTTGCCCGACCGGACGCACAGCGCGGCGGCATCGGCGGTAACGTTGGGGCGGCTTTCATAGACGATCCCGATCAGCCCGACCGGTATGCGCACGCGTTCTAGGACCAGCCCGTTGGGCCGCTGACGCCGATCAATGATCTCGCCCACCGGATCGGGCAGATCGGCAATCGCGTCCACCGCATCGGCCATGGCGGCAAGCCGCGCAGCATCGAGCAGCAGGCGATCGAGCATCGCTGCAGAAAGCCCGCCGGTTCGCGCCGCCTCCATATCGGCGGCGTTGGCGCTCAGAATCACGGGCGCGGCGTTGCGCAACGCCAGTGCCGCCATACGCAACGCCGCCGCGCGCTCGTTGGTCCGCATTCGCGCCAGGGTCCGCTGCGCCATCCGCCCGGCCCGCGCCAAAGCCGCGACGACTTCCGCGACCGAGGGCGTCGTGCTTGGCGATTCGACTGGTTTGATCGCGCTGCTGGCCATATTGGCGCCGCTACCACCGGAGAGGAACGATGTCACACCGGGATGCGCAAGACGCGGCGCAACGCTCTTTCGGTCAGCTGGTTCCCGCCGTCAGCTAATAATTTGTACGCAACCAGTCGCTTTGTCGTGCGACTCGCTCGACTCGCCCCGAGTCCCCGCCCGGCGAATCGACTCGTGCTGTAACGCCTGTCAGTAGCGTTGGACCAAATCAAAGGGTGGGTCGCAGTCTTGCAAACGCTGAAGCGCAACGGGTGGACGGCCCGTGTGCGCACCTGGTTCCCTGATCGCGAGTTTTTCATGCGATCGCAGGGTCAGGTGCGCTTCATCAGAATCTCCGCGCGCCTCCAGATGACCGCCGCGGCAATTGTCGCCGGGGCGGTGCTGGCGTGGCTGGTGGCGATGATCGCGATGATTGCGATGCAATTCGCCTCGACCAGCCAGCGGATGGTCATGCTCGAGCGCGAGGCCAAAGTGACCAGCGCCGAGACTCGGGTATCGTCGTATCGCAAGGATATCGATCACGTCGCCGCCGACCTCGAGCGGCGCCAGTCGTTTATCGAGCAGGTGGTCAAAAGCGAACTGGGCGCGCTGCCCGCGCAGGAAGCGCCCGCCGGTCATGATACGGTGTCGGACAGCTCCACCGAGACCGCCCGGACGGTCACCAAGATTTCTGCGCTCCTCCCCGGTGCCGCCGGGCTTGCCCGGATCGAGCAGCGCCAGGTTGCCTTTGCCGAGCAGCTCACCCGCCTCGCCGACGGTCGCGCCGCGAGTGCCGAAGCCGCAATCCGCCGGGTCGGGCTCAACCCAGGATTGATGCTGGCGAAAATGAACGATCGCAACGCGCAGGGCGGCCCGCTGCTTGGCGCTACCAGTGGCCTCGATCAGCGCTTCCAGCGGCTCGCCCTCAGCCTGGCGCGGATGGGCGCGCTGGAAGACGGGCTGGCAGCAGTGCCGCACAACCTGCCCGCAAGCCTCGAATACATCTCGTCGGGCTTCGGCTATCGCAGTGACCCATTTACCGGCGCCGCAGCGTTTCACGCCGGGCTCGATTTTCGCGGGCCGGTCGGCGCGCCGATCTATGCCGCGGCCAAAGGCACGGTCAGCTTTGCCGGGATCCGCCAAGGCTATGGCAACTGTATCGAGATCACCCACGGCAACGGTCTGCTGACCCGCTATGCCCACATGTCGGCGTTCCGCGCGCATGTCGGCGAGGTGATCGCGGCGGGCGATACCATCGGCGCGATCGGCAGCAGCGGACGTTCGACCGGGCCGCACCTGCACTTCGAAGTCCGCATCAACGACCAGCCGGTCAACCCGCGCCCGTTCCTCGATGCCCCCACTCGCTTTGGAGCCATTGATCATGTTCTCCCGAAAACAAGAGGCCGCGCCGCGGCCGTTCGCGGCTGATCCGATGGCTGGGGGGCGCAATTCGTCGGCCAGTTCGGGGGCCAGTTCGACCTTTTCGGTGTTCGGGCCCGACATCGCCATCACCGGCGACGTCAAGGCCAGCGCCGATCTCCATATCGACGGGCGGATCGAAGGGGATATCATCTGCCAGGCGCTGGTTCAGGGCGAGGGCAGCGAGATCGTTGGGGCCATTTGCGCCCAGACCGCGCGATTGGCTGGCACCGTACGCGGGTCGATCGACGCGGGCAGCCTTGTAATCCTCAAGTCGGCGCGGATCCAAGGCGATGTCAGCTACGATGCGCTGACGATCGAACAGGGCGCGGAAGTCGAGGGCCGCTTCGCGCACCGTTCGGCCGGCTCGGCTCGCGCCACACCGCTGATCCATGACGACGACGCGGCCCGGATCAGCCTGGTAAGCTGAACTTCCGCGCGCGTTCGGCTTCTTCCAGCCGCAGCGCCTGGCGATCGAGCTTGCCCACCGGAACCCGCGGCAAACTGGTGCGGACTTCCACCGCGAGCACCCGCTCTTTGGGGGGCAATCGCCCGTTGAGCCAATTGCGCAGCGATTCGCCGGTTTCGAAGCCGTCGCCCGACAAGGTCACGAACGCCTTGGGGCTTTCTCCGCGGAACGCATCGGGAATGCCGATCACCACCGCCTCGCGAACGGCCTCGTGGGTCAGCAGCACTTCTTCGATGCGACTGGGGAAGATCGGGGTGCCCGCGCTGTCGATAACATCGGACAGGCGATCGATAATCGTCAGATACCCGTCGCCGTCGATCGCCGCGTAGTCCCCGGTGCGTAGCCATTCCCCGCTCATCGCACCGGCTTGCGCGATCGGATCGTTCCAGTACCCCAGCATTACCTGTGGCCCTGCCACCGCCAGTTCGCCGGGTTCGCCCGCCGCTGCGGGACGTGACGGATCGCCGCGATCGAGCAGCGTCCAGCGGGTGCCGGGCAGTGGCTTGCCCGCCGAACCGGGTCGCTGGGGGGCGTCGAACGGGTTGACCGCAACCACCCCAGCCGCCTCGGCCAGGCCATAGCCTTCGACCACCGTTGCCCCTGACACGTCCTCGAACCGGCGCTTAAGCGGGGCGGCCAGCGGGGCGCCTCCCGAAATGCAGGCGCGCAACGAGGTGAGTTCTGCGTTCGCCAGCGCGGGCTCGTCGAGCAAGGCCTGGAACATCGTGGGGATTCCCGGCATCGAAGTGGCGCGGGTCCGCCGGATGGTGCGCAACACCTGGCGGGGAAGAAATTGCGGCAACAGAGCAATGCACCCGCGATCGAACACCGTGCGATTGAGTACTGCCGCATTCCCGAATGTTGTGGCGAGCGGAATCACCCCGATCATCGTTTCGTGCATGCCGTGCGAGGGATCGATCTGCTCGAGCTGGCGCGAATTCGCAGTCAGGTTCTGGTGGCTGAGAAGGACCGCGCGCGGCGTGCCTGTGGTGCCGCTCGAATACTGGATCACCGCCACGTCGGTCAGCGGATCGATTGTCACGGGTTCGGGGGCAAGGCTCCCCACCAGATCCTCGAATGGAATCACACCCTCTCCGCCGATCCGCGCGGCCCGCCGCGAAAGGGCGAGCAGCAGGCGCTTGAGCGGAGGCAGCATGGTGGCCAGCCGCCCCACCGCCAGCGCCGGGAACGGTGCTTGGCGGCGCGCGGCGACGACCGTGTCAAGCAACGCCGGGATGTCGATTGAAATCACCAGCTTGGGGGTCGTCTCGGCGAGCGCGCTCGCCAGTTGCGCGGCGTCCCACATCGGTGGGTAGTTGACCACACTGGCGCCGGTTAAAAGCACTCCATAGTACGCCCACAGGTAGAGTGGCACGTTTGGGAGGACCAGCCCGACCCGGTCGCCCTTGCCTATCCCGCGCGCCTGAAGCCCGGCGGCGAGACAGCGCGCCTGCGCGGCGATCTGGCCATAGCTGAAGCGGCGTCCAAGGAAGTCGGCAAGCGTCGCCGAAGGATTGGCAGCGACGCTGGCGAGAAACATGGCGGGAAGGCTCAGCGGCGCATACGCCTCACCCTGCGCGGAGTATCGCGCACATCCATCACGCACCGGCTCGATTTCTATTGCGGCCAGTGCGGACCCGGTGGGGCCTGCGTGCATCGTTCCCTCCGCCTGCGCGCGACGACGGCCCCCCCGGGGACCACCGCCTCACCAAGCCCCACGCGCCGCGGATTTCCGCGGTCACGCCCTTGCGACCCATCAAGGGACTGTTCGGAAACTGATTAACTCAGGTTGGTTAAGATTGTCCACCAGGGGGACTGCGTAGGGGTTTGTTCGCCGGAGAAAGCACCTGCCCGCTCCGGCGGTAGCCACATCGCGTCCTAGCTGTCGCTGACACCCTCGGCGCGGCGCGCTTCGAGCCAGGCAGCGGCCTCGGCCTCTTGCGCTACTCCGGCGGCGACCTTGGCGTTGGCGTCGCGTTCGGCGCGCAATTCCTCGATCAACGCCTCGCGGTCGTCGCCGAGCCGGGCGTCACGCGCCGCGTCGTCTTCGAGGATACCGGCCTTCTTGGCGGCCTTGGCGACAAACGCGTCGAGTTCACGCTGCGAACACAGGCCAAGCGTGACCGGGTCCTTGGCGTTGATGTTGGAGATGTTCCAGTGACTCCGCTCGCGGATCGCGGTGATGGTGTTGCGGGTGGTGCCGATCAGCTTGCCGATCTGCGCGTCCGAAATCTCGGGATGGTTGCGGATGATCCAGGCGATGCCGTCGGGCTTGTCCTGGCGCTTGGACACCGGGGTATAGCGCGGACCCTTGGTTCGGGTGACCTGGACCGGTGCCTTCTGCATCTTGAGGCTGTAGTCGGGATCGGCCTGGCCGCGCTCGATCTCGTCGTTGGTCAGCTCGCCCGCGTGGACCGGATCGCGCCCGGTGTACTTGGCCCCCGCCAGATCGTCGGCCATCGCCTGGACTTCGAGAATGTGGAGGCCGCAGAATTCGGCAATCTGCTCGAAGGTCAGGCCAGTGCTGTCGACGAGCCACGATGCCGTCGCGTGGGGCATCAGCGGAGTAACCTGGGTCACGAAATATCTCCCGTACGGGTAAAAAAGAATGCGTGGCGGTAGGCCTAAAACAGGCGTGGCCGCCCCATCCGGAGCGACCGTCAGGGCGCGATGTAGGCCAAGGCCAGCCTTGGAGCAAGCATATCGAGCGCTATTCTTCCATGGCGACGAAACCCGGCAGTGCGGCCATCCGGGCGAGCCAGCCACCAACCGCAGGATAGTCGTCGAGTGCAAAGGCGCCCTGCTCGCAGACGTGGGTGTAGGCGAACAGCGCGATGTCGGCGAGCGTCACACCGTTGCCGACGAACCAGTCGTGGCGGGCGAGGTGATCGTCCATCAGCCGCAGCGCGGCATCGCCCACGGCGCGCTTGGCCGGGATCTGCGCTTTCTGCGCCTCGCTAAGCTTGTCTTGCCCCACGAACCGCAGCCAGAAGCGCAGCGTGGCGACATTGGGTTCGTGGTTGTACTGCTCGAAGAACATCCACCGCAACACATCGGCCTGCGCGAACCGATCGTCGGGGACGAGGGCGGAGCCTTGCCCCAGATACCAGCACGCCGCGTTGCTTTCGGGGAGGAAACGGTCTCCGATCTGGAGCACCGGAATGCGCCCGTTGGCGTTGACTTGCGCGAGGAAATCGGGCGTCCGCGTCTCGCCTTGGACGATGTCGTAGTCGTGGACGCTCAACGGAATTCCGAGCAGCGCCGCCGTCAGCACGATTTTGTAGCAATTGCCGCTGCGCGGGTCCTGGTGGAGGATAAGGTCGGGCATGGTTCAAGCCTTCAGCACGATCTTGCCGATATGCTCGCCCGCTTCCATCCGGGCATGCGCCTTGGCGGCATCGGCCAGCGCGAAGGTCTGGTCCATCACCGGGCGGATGGTGCCATCGGCGACCAGCGGCCAGGCGTGTTCGAGAATTTCGTTCGCCAGCGCGGCCTTGAATGCGTCGGGGCGCGGGCGCAGCGTCGATCCGGTAAGCATCAGGCGGCGCCGCATCACTTCGGCCATATTGAGCTCGGCGCGGACCCCGCCCTGGACCGCGATGGTCACATGGCGACCGTCGTCGGCGAGGCACTTGAGATTGCGC
>JANMQW010000173.1:0-1660 GCA_031370725.1 Novosphingobium sp. | reverse complement strand
CGCGACGCATCGTGCGGCGTTCGACTAAGCCGGGATCGGCGGCAAACGGCGCGGGGCCGGGCTGGCTGTGCTGGATGAAGTCCATGGCGTCTATCCTTGCAACGGCACTGCGGTGAGCAGCGCGATGAGGCCAAAAGAAGGTTTTGGATCGGTTGTCCCTTCTGGTCGTGCCGCCGTTGAACGACGAATCGGCGAAGCGATCAAGCGCGGTGCGGGCGGTGTCCCGAAAGGGGGTTAACGCGGCTTGGCGGGTTAACGGCCCCGACCGAGCGACCTCAGATGCCGCCGGGAACCGGCTCGCGGCCCAGCGCGCCCAGCGCATTGCCAACCGCGCGGGCGCAGGCGGCGAGTGCCTCCGCATCGGTCGAGCGGATCACGAAGTTGGCGCCGACGCGGCCTTCGCGGAAGAACGGATAGCTGCCGATCTGGCACTGCTCGTGCGCCTTCTCGCTGTCGCGCAGCAGCCCGGCGACCTCGCTTTCGGCGACCCAGCAGCCGATCGTCTCGGACAGCAGCGGCGCGCCGCCTTCGAGCACGCCGTCGAGCGAGGCGAGCATCTGTGCGGTAATGTGCGGCACCCCCGCCATTAAAAACACGTTGCCGATGCGGATCCCCGGTGCGCCGGACATGGTGTTCTCGATCAGATCGGCGCCTGCGGGTACCCGCGCCATCCGTATGCGGCCCTCGTTGAGCCCGCCGCGGGTGGCGTAATACCCTTCGAGGATCGCGCGCGCGGCGGGATGGATCACTACCTCCACATCCAGCGCCGCGGCCACCGCATCGACCGTGATGTCATCGTGGGTCGGGCCGATCCCGCCGGTGGTGAACAGATAGTCGTTGCGCGCGCGCAAGGGGTTGACCGCTTCGACGATCGCGTCCTCGACATCGGGCACGACCCGCACCTCGCGCAGGCGAATGCCCTGCACCCCCAGCCAGCTCGCCACTTGGGCGATGTTCTTGTCGTGGGTGCGGCCCGACAGGATTTCGTCGCCGATGACGACCAGCGCGGCGGTCCAGATGCGGTCAGGGATGGTAGCCATCCCGGCGCGTTAGGCGAAACCATCCACCAGCGAAAGACGGCCTTAGGGCCCAGGCGTTATTCGGCTGCCTCGAGCGCTTCGTCCGTCCGCCTCACAACGTGCGCCTTGGCAAAACGCAGCACGCCATCGTCTACCGGGGCGCTACGCATATCGCGGCGGTCGTGGATGTAATCCTGGTTGAGGCGCCACGGCAACGCGGACGCGTTCTTGGGCATCATGTGCTTGCCGCGCTCGAGGTAGCCCGACGAGAACGAGTCGAACACGCTTTCCTCCTCCAGCGTCGCGCCTTGGGCCAGCGTCGGCGTGGCAAAGTCCGCCGCGATCCCGTCCATATGATTGATCAGCCGGGTGATGTAATTGGCGATGATATCGACCCGCAGCGTCCACGAAGCGTTGATATAGCCGAACACCGCAGCCAGGTTCGGCACACCTGAGAACATGCAGTTGCGGTAATAGAACTTCTGCGCAAAATGGACGCGCTCGCCATCCACCGACACCGCGATCTTGCCGGCAACCGCCAAAGTCAGCCCCGTAGCGGTGACGATGATGTCGGCATCGAGATGCTCGCCCGATTTAAGCGCGATCCCGGTCGCGTCGATCTGGGCGATGTGGTCGGTGAC
>JANMQW010000267.1:0-14984 GCA_031370725.1 Novosphingobium sp. | reverse complement strand
CGCTTGGGGCGCTGGAGAGCGTTGGCATCGACGCCGCCGGTGAGGACTTTGCCCGACGACGGCACCACGGTGTTGTAGGCGCGGCCGAGGCGGGTGATCGAATCGAGCAGGATCACCACGTCTTTCTTGTGCTCGACCAGCCGCTTGGCCTTTTCGATCACCATCTCGGCGACCTGGACGTGGCGCGTGGCGGGCTCGTCGAAGGTTGAGGAGATCACCTCGCCCTTCACCGAACGCTGCATGTCGGTGACTTCCTCGGGGCGTTCATCGACCAGCAGGACGATCAGGAATACCTCGGGGTGGTTGTCGGTGATAGCCTTGGCAATGTTCTGCAACAGCACGGTCTTGCCGGTGCGCGGCGGGGCGACGATCAACGCGCGCTGGCCCTTGCCCTGCGGTGAGATGATGTCGATCACCCGCGCCGACTTGTCCTTGACCGTGGGGTCAAGCGTATCGAGGCTGAGCTTCTCGTCGGGATACAGCGGGGTCAGGTTGTCGAAGTTGACCCGGTGGCGGACCGCATCGGGATCGTCGAAGTTGACCGCGATCAGCCGGATCAGCGCAAAATAGCGTTCGCCGTCCTTGGGCGCACGGATCTCCCCTTCGACCGTGTCGCCGGTGCGCAGACCGAATTTGCGGACCTGGTTGGGCGAGACATAAATGTCGTCGGGACCGGCGAGATAGTTGGCTTGCGGGCTACGCAAAAAGCCAAACCCGTCGGACAGGACCTCGATCGTGCCCTCGCCCAGAATCTGCTCGCCGTCCTCGGCGACTTCCTTGAGGATGCCGAACATGATGTCCTGGCGGCGCATGGTCGAGGCGCCTTCGACGCCCAGTTCTTCGGCCATCTCGACGAGATCGGCCGGGGTTTTCTTCTTGAGGTCTTTGAGATGCATGATGGTATCCGGAAAGATCGCGTGGAGTGGCCGGCGCAAGGTCATAGGGCTTGGGGAAAGCAGACCCGGGACGGGGCACAGGGCCGCCGTCCAATGCCGGAAGGAGAAGCGGTTCGATAAAGCGGGTGCCCAGCCAAGTCAATCAAGCCAAATCGATCGGCCCAAGTTGATCAGAACGGCTGGACAATCACCAGAATTACAATCAGCGCAGTAGCGATACCGGGCACCTCGTTGAGCAGCCGCAGCCGTTTGCCGCTGAGCTTGCGTTCGCCTCTGGCCAGCGCGGTGGCGTAACCGGCAAGCCAGACATGATACGCGGTAAGCGCGAGGACCAGCGCAAGCTTGGCGTGGAACCAGCCTTGCCCGAATGCCCCGGTGGTGATCGCCAGCGCCATCCCCAGGAGCCATACCAGCGTCAGCGCAGGCCACAGGATGATCCGCAGCAGCTTGGCCTCTCGTTCGACCCACAGCGTGCTCTCAAGCGATCCTGGGGCGCTTTCCTGATGGTATACGAAATAGCGCGGGAGCATGAACAGCCCGGCCATCCAGAAGATCACGAAGATCACGTGGCCAGCCTTGAGCCAGAGATATGTCACGCCGAGCACCCATTCGATTGCAATGGCCATTCCCATAAGCCTAGCATGCGCGCCAGCTGCGCACCACGCCGAGCAATTGGTCGACATGCTCGATCGGGGTGTGTTGGCCGATGCCGTGACCCAAGTTGAACACATGCGGCCGCCCGGCCAGCGCATCCAGAATGGCGCGGGCACGGATTTCGATCATGGGGCCGCCAGCTTCAAGCAGGACCGGATCGAAGTTGCCCTGAACTGGCATGCCGTCAGGCAGTTCGCGGTGGGCCCACACCGGATCGATGGTCTCGTCGATACCGACTGCGGAGACCCCCGTTTCGCGCGCATAAGCGGAAAGCTTGGCCCCAGCGCCCTTGGGGAAGCCGATCACCGGCACCTGTGGGAAGCGCTGGCGCAGCTCGCCCGCAAGCCGCGCGGTAGGCGCGATCACCCAGCGTTCGAACTCGGCGGGGGCCAGACTGCCCGACCAGCTATCGAACAATTGCACCGCCTCGGCGCCCGCCGCGATCTGTCCGGCGAGATACTCGAACGTGACATCACAGATTGCATCGATGATCGCCTGAAACGCGGCGGAATCGCGATATGCGAGCGAGCGGGTGGCATGGTGATCGCGGCTGCCTTCGCCCGCTACCATGTAGGTCGCCACGGTCCACGGGCTACCGGCAAAGCCTAGTAGCGTGCGATCGCCTCCCAGCACGGCTCGGACCCGGCGGACGGTCTCGTAAACCGGCGCAAACCGTTCGGGAACCGCGCGCAAATCTTCAAGTGCGCGATCGAGCAGCGTTGGTGACAGCCGTGGCCCTTCGCCGACAAGGAACTCCAGGTTCTGGCCCATTGCATAAGGCACGATCAGGATATCGGAAAACAGGATCGCGCCATCGAACCCGAACCGCCGGATCGGCTGGAGTGTGATTTCGGCCGCCGCCTCGCTATCCTCGACGAGATTGAGGAACCCGCCTTTTTGCGCTCGCAAGGCACGGTATTCGGGAAGGTAACGCCCCGCCTGGCGCATCAGCCAGACCGGGCGCTCGGGCCGGTTGGCGCCGTTCAGCGTATCGAGCAGGAGGCCGGGCATCGGATCATTCCTGAATCAAATCCAATTTAGTTATAAATGGATGATGGAGTTAGATGGGGTGTGGATAACGGGGACGGGCGCGCCATGCCCGAGTTGTTCACGTGGGCACAGCGAAATTGTAGCTCCCGACTCGCCTCGTCGCCCGAGTCAAAGCAAAGCTGTGCGCGTTATCCCCAGCCTGTGGGAATCGTAGTTGCCCTGTTGGCGGATCGCCCTGGGGAGGACTCGTTCGGCGGATGAATCGGCACGGGTGATTTGTACCCCGATCCGCCCACCGGCTTGTGCCATGGCTTTCCACAGGCTTTGGCCTGCGCCATAGCTGGACCTGTGAACCGGATACATCTCCATCTCCTCTCGGATTCGACCGGCGAGACGCTGGAGATGATCGCCAAGGCGGCGCTCGCCCAGTTCGACGATGCCGAAGTCATCCGCCACTTCTGGCCGATGGTTCGCTCGCAACAGCACCTCGACCGGATCATGGCTGAAATCTCGGCCAATCCCGGGCTGGTGCTGTTCACCCTGGTCGATGGCGGAATGCGCGAGCGGGTGGAAGCGAAATGCCTGGCATTGGGCCTGCCCGTGGTCGCCGCGCTCGATGCGGTGAACGGGGCGCTCGAAGGTTTGCTCGGGCAGCGCGCCAAGGCCCGACCAGGGCGCCAGCATGCGATGGATGCGGCGTATTTCGCGCGGGTCGAGGCGATCCAGTTCACGATCGCCCACGACGACGGGGTGAACTGGGAGAACTGGGAAGCGGCGGACATCGTCCTGGCCGGGGTCTCACGCTCGTCCAAGACTCCAACCTCGATCTATCTCGCCAACCGTGGCTACAAGACCGCCAACATCCCGATCGTGGTCGAAAGCCCCCCGCCGCCGGCACTTTTTGCGCTGCGAGGCCCGCTGGTGGTCGGGTTGACTACTGCGATCGAACGGCTGGTCCAGGTCCGTCGTAACCGCCTGCTGTCGATCGGCCAGGCGCCCGAGACCGCTTATGTCGACAGCGAGCACGTCGCAAAGGAAGTCCAGTACGCGCGGCGGATGTTTGCGGACAATGGCTGGCCGGTGATCGACGTCTCGCGCCGCTCGATCGAGGAGACCGCAGCTGCGGTGATCAACCTGTATAACGAACGCCAGGTCGATAGCGGCGAGAGCGGGACGAAACCGATATGACGCTGATACTTGCCTCTGCCAGCGCCTCGCGCAAAGCGATGCTCGAAGCCGCCGGGGTGGCGTTCGAGGTACGCCCCGCCGATGTCGATGAACCCGCGATCCGCCGCGAGCTGGTCGCGGTGCCGCCCGCGCAAGTTGCGATGATCCTGGCCGAAGCCAAGGCGCTGGCGGGCAGCGCAGCGGCGCCGGGGCGCTTGGTGCTGGGTTCGGATTCGCTGGTCGAGGTGTGCGGGCGGATCTTCGGCAAGCCGCGCAGCCGGGATGATGCTGCCGAGCACTTGCGGATGTTCTCAGGCCAGCCGATGCGCCTCCACAGCGCTGCGGTGCTGATGCGCGACTGCGCCTGCATATGGCGTCATGGCGACATGGCAACGCTGCAAGTCCGGGCACTTACGGAAGATTTCATCGCGAGCTACCTTGCCGCCGAATGGCCCGATGTTGGTTATTGCGCGGGGGTGTTCCGGATCGAAGGCCGCGGCGTGCAATTGTTCGAAAACGTCGCGGGCAGCCACTTCACCGTGCTCGGCATGCCGCTGTTACCGCTGCTCGGCGCGTTGCGCGAGCAGGGCGGGCTGGACTGATGAGTCGGCCCTACGCCGAAGTGATCGGTGATCCGATCGCGCGCTCCAAATCGCCGACGATCCACAACTTCTGGCTGGCCAAGCTGGGGATGAATGCCGAGTACCGGGCTTGTCGGGTCACCGGGGATGGTCTTGCCGCCTATCTGACCGCGCGGCGTGCCGATCCGGCTTGGCTCGGGTGCAATGTCACCATGCCCCACAAGCAGGCGATCATGCCGCTGTTGCACTCGGTTGAGGAACCGGCTGGCTCTGTCGGCGCGGTCAACACAATCCGGCCGACTTTGGATGGACTTCAGATCGGCATGAACACGGACGTCGCCGGATTTCTGGAACCGCTGCACGCCGTTTTGCAGGAGACGCACTACTTTCGCATGGCCCGAATTTTGGGGACCGGTGGCGCAGCGCAGGCGATCGTTCGGGCGCTCACGGACAGGAACTTCGTCATCGTTCTGGCCGGGCGCGATCCGGCCAAGGCGCAGGCTTTGCTCGAACGACTCGATCCCCGCGGCGAACACCATGCGGTCGATCTAGCTCACTTCGCTACGCCCATCGATTTTGCGTTCGACGATCGCGAGGGCTGCTGCGATCTCGTCGTCAATGCCAGCCCGCTGGGGATGCGGGATCAGCCAACGCTCGCGTTTGACTGGAGCCATGCACCCCCCGGCGCGATCGCGTATGATATCGTCACCGATCCGGTCGAAACCGCGTTTTTGCAGGCGGCGCGCGCCAGCGGCCATCGCACTATCGATGGTCTCGCCATGCTGATCGGCCAGGCAGCTGCGGCATTCGAAAAATTCTTCGGCCAGCCCGCCCCGCGCGAGCACGACGCCGAACTGCGCGCGTTGCTCACCGCGTGAGCAAACCCTTCATCCTCGGTCTGACCGGCTCGATCGGGATGGGCAAGTCGGCAGTCGCGGCGATGTTGCGCGAACTCGGCGTGCCGGTGTTCGATGCCGATGCCGCTGTGCATGGATTGCAGGGGCCGCAAGGGGTGTGCCTCGCGCCAATTGAGCGGGCGTTTCCCGGCACCACTGGACCGCTCGGCGTCGATCGCCAAAAGCTGGGCGCAGCAGTATTTGGCGATCCCGCAAAACTCAGGTTGCTCGAAGCGATCGTCCATCCCGAAGTCGCCGGTCTGCGCTGCACGTTTCTTGCCGACAACGCCGCTGCTCAGCTGATCGTGTTCGATATTCCGCTGCTGTTCGAAAAGACCACGCAGCACGGGTTGAATGCGGTCGCGGTGGTCTCCGCGCCCGCCGACATCCAGCGTCTACGCGTCCTCGCCCGTCCAGGGATGAGTGTAGAGAAATTCGAAAAAATCCTCGCGCTTCAGGTGTCCGACACTGACAAGCGTGCGCGCGCGGATTTCGTGATCGATACCGGGGTTCCGCTTGCCGAAACCCGCGCGAAAGTCGCCGCGCTGGTCACGCATTTGCGCGAAAAAGGAGCAGAGCTCCGCTTGCCAGATGCGCCGGGTGCGTCGATATAGGGTCTAGCAATGCGTGAAATCATCTTCGATACCGAAACCACCGGACTCGATCCGCAAGGCGGAGACCGGTTGGTCGAAATCGGCTGTATCGAAATGTTCAACCGGGTACCGACAGGGCGCACCTATCACGCGTATTTCAATCCCGGCCGGTCGATGCCCGCGGGCGCCGAGGCGGTCCACGGGTTGTCGGAAGTGTTCCTGTCGGACAAGCCGCTATTCCCCACCAAAGCCGCCGAACTGATAGAGTTTCTGGGCGAAGCCAAACTCGTCGCGCACAACGCCGGGTTCGATTTCGGCTTCCTCAATATGGAACTTGGCTTGTGCGCGATGGACCCGGTGTGCCGCACGCGGATGATCGATACCGTCGCGCTCGCCAAAGTCCGCCATCCCGGCGCCAAGCTCAGCCTCGATGCGCTGTGCACCCGTTATGGCATTGATCGCAGCCACCGGGTCAAGCACGGCGCGCTGCTCGATGCTGAATTGCTTGCTCAGCTTTATGTCGAGTTGACCGGCGGGCGCCAGATCGGCCTTGGGCTCGGCGCCGAAAGCGCCGCAAACGACGCGCAGATTTCGACCCTGATCGTTCGTCAACGCCCGCTTCGCACTGCCCGCCCACACCACGCTAGCGGGGATGAGCTAGCCCGTCACGCCAGCTTCGTCGCGACGCTTTCGGCACCGCTGTGGGTGTCGGGGCGATAGATATTCGCTGCTCCGCAAGGAGGTCGCCAATGGAGACAACCACGATGGAAATTCGCGTTTCAGGCCACCAGGTCAACACCGGCTCCGCGTTGCAGAGCCATGCCGAAGAACGACTTACCGGAATCGTCGAGAAGCACTTCGCCCGCGCGCTGTCGTCGCAGGTCACGCTGGGCAAGGCGCCGCAGGGGGCGTTCCGCTGCGATATCGTCACCCATGTGATGCAGGGCCTGATCCTCAAAGGCCACGCGATCGCGCAGGATGCGCACCAGGCGCTCGATCAGGCGGCCGACAAGATCGAGACGCAGCTGCGTCGCTACAAGCGCCGTCTCAAGGATCATCACGGCCAGGCGGGGGCGACCGCCCGTGATGATGAGGCTGCCTACACCGTGTTCGATGGGGCGGACGATGCCGACGAAGTCGGCGATGCTCCGGTGGTGATTGCCGAGACCCGAGTCGACGTGCCCGAGGCCACCGTAGGCAACGCCGTGATGATGCTCGATTTGCGCAACACCAATGCGCTGCTCTTCAAAAACGCTGGAACCGGGCTGCATAATATGGTCTATCGCAGGGGCGATGGTTCGATCGGCTGGGTCGAACCAGGCTGACCGAACCGCGCTTTTGTGCGGGGTTGCTGCCGGAAACCCGCTAGACCGGAAACATCCTGAGGTGCGCTGCCCGACCGACGTCGCGGCCAACGCGCCTTGCGATGGTTGCGGCGGCTCACCGGCTGATTGAAGCGAACTGTCCATGGCCCACCTCTTCCTTCTCGAACCCGATGCCGTGGCGACCGTCTCCGCCACGGATAAAAGCCAGGTGCTTGGCGCGCTCGCCGATCGCTTTGCCGCGGTCTACGGTCTCGATCGCAGCGAAGTGCTCGAGCGGATCGAAGAGCGCGAACGCCTCGGCAGCACCGGCTTCGGCCGAGGTGTCGCGAGCCCGCATGCGCGGATTGCCGGGGTCACCGAGCCCGTCGCCGCATTCCTTAGGCTCGACGTGCCGGTCGCGTTCGAGGCAGCCGATGCGATGCCTGTGGGGCTAGTGTTCGGGCTGCTCTCACCCGATCAGGGCGGCGCCGCGCACCTTCAAGCGCTGGCTGCGATCAGCCGGCTGATGCGTGACGAGCGGATGCGGGCCAAGCTTGAGAGCGCGCCGAATGCCGAGGCGATCTACGGCCTGCTGTGCAATGTCATCGACCGCGACGCTGCCTGACTCGGGATCAACGCTGCCGGCAGGTACTGGTCGTCAAGGCCTGACTGATTGACCGTGAGGGTGAGATGATCGGGCCTGGGACGGATACTCTACGCTCGCACATCGCATTGTCCGGTTTGCCCGGATATGCCGGATGAGCGAAACCGTCCGGCTACCCGCGCACCTCGAGGTGAGCGGCCTGATTCGTCAAGTGTCCGCCGCTGGTGGGTTTGCGACCGTTCTGACGCGGGGGGAACCCGATGCGGGAACAATCTTGCTCGTGCTGCGCCATTCACGCAGCAATCCGCGCCTTTTCGAGCGCATGCCGCATGCTGACGGTACCCGCCCATGGACTCTGAATCGCACTCAAGTTGATGAAAATAAACACGAATTTGAGGATTATCTGGCCCGGCGGTCGCTTCAGGACGGCGACGTATGGATCGTTGAACTGGACGTCTCGAATCCCGAACGGTTCATCGGGGATTCAGCCGCAGCAGGTTGACTCTGTTGCACTGCACCATGATTATCGTATTTCCGGTTTAGCGCAGGCGGCGATCAGGGGATTCCTTCCCTGGCGCAAGCACGCAGACGGGGGGTTGCCGGCACGGTTTCGGCGGGGTCCTGCGCAATTAATGCGCGGAGTATAGCCCGACCATACCGTGCGCCGGGCTGCTCACCGCCCAATGCAGATATTCCATGAACACCAAGCTTCGTTACGCCAGCACCATTGCGGTTGCTGCGACTTTGATAACAACCCTCATAAGCGCAGAGGGTTCCGGCGCGGCGGCCCAATCGTTTCCCGCAGCACCTGCCATAGAATTTTCCAGCCAAGCCATCATCCAGCCGCTTCCCGCACCCGCACCCGCGGTCGAGGCCGCCACCGATGAAGCCGCCCCGGCTCATCCATCCATCGATGCCACTTCGCTGACGCAGCTTGTTGCGGAAACCCCCACTCCCAGCGATCTTTCCAACGAACTCGCTTGCCTCGCCGGTGCGATTTATTTCGAGGCCAAGGGCGAGACGCTTGCGGGCCAGCTAGCGGTCGGTCGGGTAATCGTCGCCCGTTCGAGGTCGGGACGCTTCCCCGCCAGTTATTGCGGCGTGGTCTACCAGCGCTCGCAGTTCTCGTTCGTCCAGGGTCACGGGATGCCTTCGATCAACAAGAGCGGTCGCGCCTGGACCGAAGCCGCGCGGATCGCGCGAATCGCGCACGAAGGCAGCTGGAAAAGTCCTGTCGAAGGCGCGCTGTTCTTCCACGCCGCGCGGGTCTCACCCAACTGGCGCCTGACCCGCCTCGCGCGGATCGACAACCACATCTTCTATCGTTGATTTGAGTTCTTCCCCGTTGGCGGGGAGGATCGTTCAGTCGCGCAGCTCTACCCACATCGGCGCGTGATCGCTGGCTTTTTCGCGCCCGCGGTGTTCCTTGTCGACTCCACCCGCGCTCAGCCGGTCGGCGAGCGCGGGTGAGAGCAGTGCGTGGTCAATGCGGAAGCCGTGATCACGCTGCCACGCGCCCGCCTGGTAATCCCAAAACGTCCACACCCCGCCGCGTGGGTTGAGCAAATCAATCGCGTCGGTCCAGCCATCGTTCAGCAGCCGGGCATAGGCATCGCGCGATTGCGACTGCATCAGCGCATCGCTCGCCATCGCTGCGGGCGACCACACGTCCTTGTCTTCGGGCACAACGTTGTAATCGCCCATGACCACCGTCGGGATCTCGGCATCGAGCAATTCGCGCATCCGCTTGCGCAATCGCTCCATCCACGCCAGCTTGTAGTCGAACTTGGGCCCCGGATGCGGGTTGCCGTTGGGCAGATAGATGCATGCCACCCGCATCCCGAACACATCGGCCTCGAGATAACGCGAATGCTCGTCGGTGGGATCGCCGGACAGGCCGCGCTGGACCTCGACGGGAGCAACCCCATCGGAAAGGATGGCGACGCCGTTGAAGCCCTTTTGCCCGTGCCAGATCGCATGATACCCGATCGCCTCGAACTCGGCTGCCGGAAAACCCTCGTCCTGGGTCTTGATCTCCTGAAGGCAGGCGACCGCTGGCCGGGTTTCCGCCAGCCATTCGAGCAGGCGCGGGAGGCGCGCCTTGATCCCGTTGATGTTGAACGACGCGATCCGCATTCGGATCAGACCGAAAAGCTCGATCCGCAGCCGCAGCCGCTTGCGGCTTGGGGGTTGCTCACCTGGAATGCCGAGCCGCCGAGCGATTCGACGTAATCGACCACGCAACCCGCCACCAGATCGAGACTGACCGAGTCGACCAACAGGCGCACGCCGTCAGTCTCACTGATCGAATCGTCGCCCTCGGGCGCATCGGCGAGGCCGAACTTGTACTGGAAGCCCGAACAGCCGCCGCCTTCGACCGACAGCCGCAGCATCGCCGGCTTGCCCTGCTTGGCGGCGATTGCGGCCACGCGCTTTGCAGCATTGGGCGCCAAGGTAATTGGGGCTGTGATCAAAGCGGCTTCCATGCACTCAAGATAGGGACGGCGAGGCCTTTGCTCAAGCAATCTCGGGATTAGGCTGTCTGGATATAGCTGCGCATCGCCTCAGCCTCAGCCTCGATCCGGTCGATCCGGTATTTGACCAGATCGCCGATCGAAACGAAGCCGACCACTTGCCCGTCGCGCTCGACCGGCAGATGACGGAACCGGCGCCGGGTCATCAGCCCCAAAGCTTCGTCCACCGGGGTGTGCGGGGCGATTGTGATCGCGGGCGCGGTCATGACATCACCCACCTGCAAGGTCAGCGCCTCGGCACCGCGGCTATGGAGGCAATATAGCACGTCACGCTCGGAAAAGATTCCGGCGATGCGGCCTTCGGCGTCGAACACCGGCAGCGCCCCGATCCGCCGCGTCGCCAGCATCGCCAGCGCATCGACGAAACTGTCATCGGACCGGCAAGACCACACTTCGCTATCGCGGCCCGCGATTAGCCTGGCTATCGTCATTGCCGTCTCCTCTCGCTATCTGTGCGATGATGTCATGAAACGCAGCCGCTTGCCAGCGGCCTGACTCAAGCCCATCTTCACCCCATGGTTCCCCGCTCCCCGCTCGATGATGCCCGCAACGCCAATTTCGCGTGGGCGCGCTACAAGTGGCTGATGAAGCTGATGGGCGGGGTCACCCTGACGGTGGTCGTGCTGTCGCTGATCCTGCTGTATCGGATAAACGGGGTGGTCTCGATCCACTTCTACATCGCCACCGGGCTGGGCATCGGCGCGGCGATGATGCTGATGGCAGCGCTGATGGGACTGGTGTTCCTGTCCAGCGGTACCGGTCACGACGAATCGATCATCGATTTGCTCGAGGAAGAGCGCGACCGGCCTTAGGGTTATTCCGGAGTAGACGGCGCCAGCCCGATGTCGGAAAAATGTTAGGGACGCGTCAGCCGGTATTTCTCGACCGGAACGCCGCCGATCAGATGCTCTTGGACGATCCGTTCGAGCACCGGCGGGTCGCATGAGTGGTACCAGACGTTGTCGGGCCAGACGACAGCGATTGGCCCGGCCTCGCACACCCGCAGGCAATCGGCCTTCGTCCGCTGAACCCCGCCCTTTTCGGCCAGCCCCAGCTGTCTGAGGCGCTGCTTGAGGAAATCCCACGCTTCCAGGCTGCGCTCGCGACTGCAACACTTGGGCTTGGACTGGTCGCAGCACAAAAAAATGTGCCGCCGGGTGTCGAAGCCACCCAGACTGTCGAGCATGCGCGCGGCGAGCGCGACTGATTCGGGTGGATTTTGCATGAGCTTTAATTAGGTGCGCCCTCGACATCCGTCGAGGGCTTGCCCCCGCCGTAAGGCGGCAAATGATTGGCACGGTTTAGTCGCGCTTGCCGACGATCCGGGCGATTTCGGCAGCGACCAGCCGGTCGACCATCCCCGGCAGGTTCTTTTCGAGCCATTCGGCGAGGACCGGGCGGAGCAATTCGCGGGTCAGCGCTTCAAGCGAGGTTTCGCCCGAGCGGACGATCTGCGGACGCGCGCCGGGCTCGGCGAGCATCGCCAGCGCGGTCAGCGATTCGCGCACCGATGAGCGCGCGGTTTCGGCCAACAGCGGTTCATCGGGGGGAAGCAGCGGTTCGGCAGAATCGTCTTCAGCCATCTCGGATGCTTCGAACTCTGCCAGTGTGTCTTCGTCATGACCGTCGTCGTCCCCGACGGGTGCCATTTCGGCGTCGGTCAACTCCAGTACGGGCGCGGGTTCGTCAGCCACATAGGCTTCGACCGGCGCGACCCGCTGGGGGCGCTCAGCCACACCGGTGTTCTCACGCCGCCGCCGGACCTGCTCGGCCTCGGCACGGTTGTCGCGCGCGATTACTTTCTTGATCGATTCGAGGATTTCCTCGACCGAAGGCTCGCCTGCCTGGCGCATCTTGACGTCACTCCACACCCAGCCCGACCGGCAACCCCCTGCCGGAGCATGAACTATTGACCAGGAATAGACGCGTCCTGCGGGAGCGTGTCAACGGTGCGGGTGGCCTGCGGCTTGGGATCGCGGTCTTTCGCCCAGTCCCAGATTTTTCCTTTTACCCGGCGGTAGTTAACCTCCGGATCGTAGAGCGGCCCAGCCTCGAGCCCGAGTTTGTCGGCTTCGGCCCGGCCCATCGCGGCGAGCAGGCTGAATCCAGCAACATAGGCGTTGCGCCGCGCGGTAACTAACTGGACCTGGGCACGCAGAAGCTCCTGCTCGGCATCGAGAATGTCGAGGATGGTGCGGTTTCCAACGGTGTTTTCGGCGCGGACCCCTTCGAGGCTGAGTGAAGAGGCATCGACCGCGGTCTGATTCGTCGCGATGATCGACGTTGCGGCCTGGTAAGAAGACCACGCGCTGCGGACCTGGGCGATCACATCGCGCTCAACCGCAATCTCGTTTTCATAGGTCGCGGCGGCCTGGGCTTGAGCGCGACGTTCCTGAGCGGCGGGGCGTCCGCTCTGGAAGATCGGGATGGTCGCGCGGACACCCGCCTGCGCGGTGGTCGTGGTCTGGGCAAAGGCGATACCCCCGCCCGCGCTGCCGCCCAGCGTATTGAGAAAGTTGGAGTAGGCGCCTCCGCTGAACACGCTCAGCTTGGGCAGGCGCCCGGCCCCGGCGACGTCGATGTCGTACCCGGCGGCCTTGCTGCGCTCCTTGGCTGCCAGCAGATCGGGGTTGTCGGCCAGCGCGACGTCTTCGGCTTCCTCGACGCTTGCCGGAAAACCCGGCAGCGGCGGCGGCGGCTGGAGATCCACCGGCGGCTTGCCGACAATCTGGATGTAGCGTTCACGGCTGGCGATCAGGTTGGCCTGAGCGGTTCGATAATCGCCGCGCGCGAGCGCAAGCCGCGAATTCGACTGGGCGACGTCGGTGCGGGTGAGGTCGCCGATTTCGAAGCGGTCGCTCGCCGCCTTCAAGTTGACTTCGAGCACCCGGTTATTGCTGCGAGAAAGGCCCACGATCGCCTGGTCGCGGATCACGTCCATGTACGCGCCGACAGCCTGGCTGAAGATCGACGCTTCGGTCCCGCGCAAGTCGGCCTGCCCAGCCTCGACCCGGGTCTTGGCGGCACGAACGCCATTTTTGACCGCGCCGCCCGAATAGATCGGAACCCCCAGATCGATGTTGGCGCCGACTTGGCGCGCGGGGGCGGTGAAGTTGTTCGAGCTCTGCTTGAGAAACTCAACGTATTGCGCGTTGGCGTTGAGCGATGGCAGCCCGTCGGCGCGCGCAATCGGCACACCTTCGTCCACCGCGCGCTGCTGCGCCCGCGCGCCGAGCAGCGTGGGGTTGTTCTGGTAGGTTGAGATCAGCGCCTCTTGCAGGGTATCCGGATTGGCGGCGGCAGGGGCGGCAATCGCCGCCGCTCCGGCGAACAGGGCCGCTTTCAAAATCGTGCGACGCATTTCCTTAAAAGCTCCACTTGGCGGGCAGGGCATATTCGGCCAGCGGAACCAAGTCCGCTTCGCCCAGAGTGAGAAAGCCGACGCTGCCCGCCGCCTTGCGCCCGGTCGCCAGCCGCGCCACGCCGCGTTCGATTAGCCCGGTGACGACCCGCGCGCCTTCGCCCAACTTCGCGCCCAACGTATCGGGCAGGCGTTCGATCGCGCCGTCGATCAGCAACAGGGTATAGTCCTTGCCCGCCGGGGTTTCGCCCGCGGCAATCGTCTCCAGCGAGCCGACCAACGGCCCCACCAATGCGGCAAGATAACCGCTGCCGCCACCGACCAGCAACGCGCGGTCGGCCTGTGTCGGCGCGGCCTCGCTCAGCATCAGGCCATGGCTTAGTGCAGGCGCGAGCACGCGCCCACCGCCCAGCGGCACGGCGCGGTCCATATAGGCGACGCCGCGCGCCGCGATCGGCACAAAATCCTCGCGCCGCACGCGGTTGAACGCGGCTAGGACTGCGGCGTCATTGACCCCGCTCGGCCGCAACTGGCTTTCGATCATCGCGCGCCGGGCTGCACCCATCGTGTCGGCGGAATCGAGCGCGGGTTCGGTCAGCACCGTCATCGTGAAACAGACCCTCATGCGCCCCGTTTGAATGACTGTATTGCATGAACAACACACCGGGGCAATCGGAGCTGTCTCTAAGCGATGCCCGCACACCCGCCAAGCGGTTCTTGGCAGCGCCCGACGGCAGGGGTATGCATTTGGTCGATGGCATCAGGGGATTAGGCATGGCCGATACGAACAATGGCATGGTCACGATTCGCGAAGGCGATCTCATCGAAAGCGTCGCCGACGCGCTCCAGTACATCTCCTACTTCCACCCGATGGACTTCATCCGCGCGCTCGGCGCGGCGTGGGAGCGCGAGCTGAACCCGGCGGCCAAGGATGCGATGGCCCAGGTTCTCGCCAACAGCCGGATGTGCGCCGAAGGCCACCGCCCGATCTGCCAGGACACCGGGATCGTCAACGTCTTCCTCAAGTGGGGCCAGAACTGCCGCCTGGAGAGTGACATGTCGCTCCAGGAAGTCGTCGATGAGGGCGTGCGCCGGGCTTACAACAACCCCGAAAACAAATTGCGCGCCTCGATCGTCGCCGATCCTGCGTTCACCCGCCGCAACACCCGCGACAACACCCCGTGCGTGCTCAACGTGGAGTTTGTGCCGGGCAACACCGTCAGCGTCGATGTCGCGGCCAAGGGCGGGGGCAGCGAGAACAAATCCAAGTTCAAGATGATGAACCCCAGCGATTCGATCGTCGACTGGGTGCTCGAAACGATCCCGACGATGGGCGCGGGATGGTGTCCCCCGGGCCAGATCGGGATCGGGATCGGCGGCACCGCGGAAAAGTGCATCCTGCTC
>JANMQW010000142.1:0-2651 GCA_031370725.1 Novosphingobium sp. | reverse complement strand
TCCTGCGCGCGCACCATTTGTGGAGCGAACATCACCGCATCGCCGGTCGAGGTCTCGCGAAATGCGGTCCACTGGCCTTTGGCCTGCGCCAATTGGGCGAAGGCCAGCTCGGCGGCGATGACTGCACTGGGGTTGGCCGACAGGCGCTGCGGGCGGTCGGGGCCGGGACCGGCGGCGCAGGCAGTGAGGGCGAGGGCAACGCAGAGAGCAAGAATGGCGCGCATTAGATGTCCTCGCCCGAAACACCCGCCCGGCGCCGGGCAGCAACCAGCGTGTTGCGGAGCAGGCAGGCGATCGTCATCGGGCCGACCCCGCCCGGAACCGGGGTGATCGCGCCCGCGACTTCGCTGGCCGAGGCAAACGCGACATCGCCGACCAGTTTCGTCTTGCCCGGCTCGGCGCCCGGAACCCGGTTGATCCCGACGTCGATTACGGTAGCGCCGGGCTTGAGCCAGTCACCCGTGACCATCTCGGCCCGCCCGACCGCGGCGATCACGATGTCGGCGCGGCGCACGACTGCGGGCAGGTCTTTGGTCCGGCTGTGCGCGATGGTGACTGTGCAGCTTTCCTTGAGCAGCAACTGGGCCATCGGCTTGCCGACGATGTTCGAACGGCCGATCACCACCGCGTCGAGGCCAGAAAGGTCACCCAGCCGGTCTTTAAGCAGCATCAGGCAGCCCAGCGGGGTGCACGGCACAAACCCGTGAAGCCCCGTCGCCAGCCGACCGGCGTTGACCACTGTGAAACCGTCGACATCCTTGTCCGGATCGATTTTCGCGATAACTTTGGCTTCGTTCATGTGCCCCGGCAGCGGCAACTGGACGAGTATGCCGTCGACTGCGGGATCGGCGTTGAGAGCATCGACCACCGCCAGCAGTTCGGCTTCGGGCGTGTCCGCCGCCAGCTTGTGTTCGAAACTGGCCATCCCGGCCTCAAGCGTGGCCTTGCCCTTGGAGCGGACATAAACCTGGCTTGCGGGATCCTCGCCGACCAGCACCACCGCCAGCCCTGCCTTGCGGCCGGCGGCCGCCTCGAACGCGCGCGCCGCCTCGCCGACACGGGCGCGCAGGGTGGCGGCAAACGCCTTGCCGTCGATCAGCGCAGCCATCACGCGAGCGAGAGCGCAGCGTTGCGCAGTACGATCATCACGATCTGGAGCAGGATGATCAGCACCATCGGCGAAAAGTCGATCGCCCCGGTGGCGGGCATGATCTTGCGGATCGGGCGCAAGACCGGCTCGAGGATCGCGTTGATCGCGGTCCAGATCGCATCGACCAATCCATTATGGCGGTTCACCACGTTGAACGACAGCAACAGGCTGAGCACGAACTGGATGATCACCGCGACCACGATCACGTTGATCAACAGGCTGACGATCTCGATCAGGGTATACAGAAACACCGCGCGTACGCCTTGCCGTTGTTGGGTGCGCGCTGCCTAGCGTCCCGCGCGGGCGCTAGCAATGATGCCGGGTGCTGGAATCACGGCTTGAGCGTGCTGCTCTCGATATGCCAGCGCAGTTGCTCGGGGGTCGCGCCCGCGACGTCGTTGACTCGGCGCAGGGTGATGGTGCCCGCCAGGTTATAGGGCTTGCCGTCGCGGCGCAGCCCGGTGACGGTCACCGGCGCCTCATAATACAGCGATCCCGCAGCGCCTTCCTGGTCGCCTTTGCCGGGCGTGATGTCGATGATCCGGTACTTGTCCCAGGCGGCGGCGAACGCGGCGGGGGTCTGCTTGCTGGCCTCGCCATGATTGCCCCATACCCCGCGCGCGGTCGCGTAATCGTGCGTCTCCAGCGCCTTGCGCCAGAAAGCGAGGACCACTTGCGGATCGCGCGATTCGGGCGGTGGCGAGGCGGTCCGTCCTGGTGTCGATGGCGGTGAAGGGTCGTATAGGGGCGGAGACGGCGGGGGTGGCGGCGATGTCGCTTCCGGAAAACCGGTCGATGAGGACGCGATCGGCACGTCGGTGCGTTTTACCAGGTTAGGATCGTCGCAGCCCGCAAGCGCGAAGACGACGATGGAAGCGGCCATGAGTATACGCATTGCGAGGTTGACGCGCGAACCCCGCCAAGGTTCCCTCAAGCCCGGATCAGCGTCCCCGCGCCGCGGCTGGTGAAGATTTCGAGCAACATTGCGTGCGGCACCCGGCCATCGAGCACCACCGCCGCTTCGCACCCGGCCTCGACCGCGTGGACGCAGGTTTCCAGCTTGGGGATCATCCCGCCGCTGATCGTGCCGTCGGCTTTAAGCTCGGCGATTTTTGCAGGGTTGAGGTCGGTCAGCAGCACGCCCCCCTTGTCGAGCACGCCCGCCACGTCGGTCAGCAGGAACAGCCGCGCCGCGCCCAGCGCGGCAGCGATCGCGCCCGCCATGGTATCGGCGTTGATGTTATAGGTATGCCCGTCTTCGCCCGCGCCGATCGGCGCGATCACCGGGATCATCCCGGCGGCGCAGGTGGTTTCCAGGATCGTGGTATCCACTTTCGCGGGTTCGCCGACAAAGCCCAGATCGACCACGCTTTCGATATTGCTGTCGGGGTCCTTGACCGTGCGCGTCACCTTGCGCGCGGTGACCAGCCCGGCGTCCTTGCCCGAAATGCCGAGCGCCTTGCCCCCCGCCGCCGCGATCCAGCCGACCAGTTCCTTGTTG
>JANMQW010000133.1:0-7138 GCA_031370725.1 Novosphingobium sp. | reverse complement strand
GGTGAATGCGCCCTTCTCGTGCCCGAACAGCTCGCTCTCGATCAGTTCCGACGGAATCGCCGCGGCATTGACCGCAACCAGCGGCCCGTTGCGGCGGTTACCGAGAGTGTGGATCGCGTCGGCAACCAACTCTTTGCCGGTGCCCGATTCGCCCAGGATCAGGACGGTCAGGTCGTTGCGCAGGACGCGGGTGATCATCCGGTAAACCGCCTGCATCGCAGCGCTGCGCCCGACCAGCGGCAAAGCCGCGCCGACTTCATCGTCTGCCGCAGGCGCACCCTCGTCTTCCCGCGATCCCACGGCCTGGCGCACCGCACGCACCAACTCGTCAAGATCGAACGGTTTGGGAAAGTACTCGAAGGCCCCCGTGTCACTGGCACGCACCGCGGTATCTAGGGTGTTTTGCGCCGAGAGAATTATCACCGGCATGGCCGGATGCGCGGTGCGGATCGGGGCCAGCGTCGCGATCCCGTCGCCGTCGGGCAAGACCACGTCGGTGAGCAACGCGGCGAAGCGACCGGCTGCCAGCGCCGCATCGCGACCGGCAAGTGTGTCGCGATGCTCCACCGCAAAGCGCTCGGCCTCGAGCGCGGCAGTAATCACCGTGGCAATCGAGGCGTCGTCCTCGACCAAAAGTACACGGCTGGTCATGCCGCAGCCACCTTTCGAGCGTCTGCGCGCCCATCAGCGACGGGAAGATGAACCCGAAAATGGGTCAGACCCGTCGTATCGTCGCGATCGTGGGTGATCCGACCACTCATCTCACGCACCAGCTTCTGAACCAGCGCGAGTCCCAGGCCCTGACCGTGCGGCTTGCCCGAGACAAACGGTTCAAAGATGCGGTCGCCCAGTTCGGGGGCGATCCCCGCGCCGTTGTCGCTGACCCGGACTTCGATCGGCAGCGGCAACGGCGGCTCACCGGAAATGCCGTGAAGACGGATCCCGCTGGCGAAGCGGGTGCGGATCATGATGCGCGGATCGGTGGCTTGGGCGCAAGCTTCGCGGGCGTTGCCGATCAGGTTCAGCACGACCTGGACTAGCGCGTCGGGGCTGCACATGACCGCGGGCAGCGAAGGGTCGAATTCCTCCTCTACTCCCGGCATTGGCGTACCGCCGCTAGACAGCACCGCAACCGCGCGGCGAAGTGCTTCGTGCACATTGAACGCAGTCTGCGGCGCGGCACCGCGGCGGCTCAGGGTCTGCATCTGGTCGATCAGCTTGGTCACCCGATCGACTTCGGAAGTGATCAGCGTCGTCAGCTCGCGCTGGCGCTCGTCGCCCGAACGCGCGAGCAATTGCGCCGCGCCGCGGATTCCCGCCAGCGGGTTCTTGATTTCGTGTGCCAGAATATCCGGCGCGCGCAGGGGCGCGGAATCGCCACCGTGGCGCTCGCCGCCCAGCGCTTCGACCCCGATCGGTTCGTGAAGGATCAGCATCTGCCAACCAGGGTGACCCGCGACGGGGGCCAGCATGACGTCGAGTCGTCGGGATTGCCCACCTATCCGCACCGCCGAATCGCGAGCGAACAGTTGGGCATCGGTTTCGCCCAGCCGCGCAGCGACGTGATTTTCGGAGAACACCACCTGGCTGTCTACCTGTTTGCCGAGCAAGCGGCGGGCCCCTTGACCCAGCAGCTGTTCAGCAGCGGGATTGGAGGCCGCAATAGTCAGGTCCGGGGCCACGAGAAGCACGGCAAAAGGAAAGCTCGCGATCAGCCGTTGCGGATCGGGCCGCGACCAATCCGCCGGACCACTCACGCGGCTTCCTGCCGCTCCGCCAGTGGCAGACTGCACACCCCCGCGTAGAATGCCTCCAGCGAGGTGACCACCGCTCGCGGATCGTCGATGAAGTTGACCCGGTTGCGAAACTCGGCCGATCCGGGCAGCCCCTTGGTGTACCAGCCCAGATGCTTGCGCGCGAGTTTGACCCCGGTTTCACTACCATAATGGTCGAGCATCGCGGCGTAATGCTCTATGATCAGGGCATATTGCTCTTCGATCGTGGGATCGGCCAACGCACCGCCGGTGCGTAGCCAGTGCATCACCTGACCGAGCAGCCACGGCTTGCCATAGGCGCCACGCCCGATCATTGCGCCGTCCCCGCCGCTGAGCGCCAGCGCCTCGGCCACGTCTTCGATGGTACAGATGTCGCCGTTGACGATCACCGGGATCGAAACCGCGTCTTTAACCCGCCGCACGAACGCCCAATCGGCCGAACCCTTGTACATCTGGTTGCGGGTGCGGCCGTGAACGGTGATCATACTCGCGCCTAGATCCTGCGCGATACGAGCCAGTTCGGGGGCGTTGAGACTGTCGTGGCACCAGCCCATCCGCATCTTGACCGTCACCGGCACATCCACCGCCTTCACCGTCGCCTCGATCAGCGAAGCGGCCAGCGGCAGGTCGCGCATCAGCGCCGAACCGGCCTCGCCATTGACCACCTTCTTGACCGGGCAGCCCATGTTGATGTCGATGATCGCCGCGCCACGATCGGCGTTGAGCTTGGCCGCTTCGGCCATTTCGGCGGGCGAGCACCCAGCCAGCTGGAGCGAGACTGGTTCCTCGACCGCGTCCCAGGCCGCCTTTTGCAGCGACTGGCGGGTTTCACGGATCATCGCCGGGCTGGCGATCATTTCGGTAACGTTGAGCCCCGAGCCATAGCGGCGGACGAGGCGGCGAAACGGCATGTCGGTCACGCCAGTCATGGGCGCGAGGATAATCGGACACGGAATCGCAACCGGGCCAATGGCGAGCGGGCTGAGCCGAGGGGGTGGGGGAAGCGTCACGATCACATGCCTAAAAAACAGGCAGCGCTTACCGCATTGCAGCATGGGCGACAAGCCTGATAGAGAAGTGCCAACCGTGACCGCATTTGCGCCCTCCTCCACATCCGCCATCGTCGTCGCCGCCGGCCAGGGCCTGCGCGCAGGCGGCGCGGTGCCCAAGCAGTTCGCGGCGTGGCGCGGCAAGCCGCTGGTCCGCCATTCGGTCGAAGCATTCATCCGGGCGGGACTGCGGCGGATCGTTGTGGTGATCCCGCCAGGCGCAGAGAGCATGGCCGAGGCCGCACTCGCTGGCCTCGATGTCGAGTTTGTCAGCGGCGGAGCCACCCGGCAGGATTCGGTCGCCGCAGGTCTCGCGCAGTTGGCAGAACAGCCGCCGGACGCGGTGCTGATCCACGACGCGGCAAGACCGGGGCTTACCCGCCCCGTGATCGCCTGTCTGATCGAGGCGCTCGCGGTCACGCCAGGTGCGGTGCCCGTGTTGCCGGTAGTAGACAGCATCTATCGCGATGGTTCCGGCTCGGTATCGCGCGATTCCCTGTATCGTATCCAGACCCCGCAGGCGTTTAGGTTCGACGCAATTCTTACTGCGTACCGCGCATGGCCGGGTGTCACGATTGCCGGCGACGACGCCGAGGTCGCGCGCGCCGCCGGGCTGGTGGTCGCTCTGGTCGAGGGCGATGAAAGCTTGCGCAAAGTCACATACGCCGCCGATCTCGCCGCAGCACCTCAGCACTCGCGCACCGGATTCGGATTTGATGTCCATCGTTTGATATCGGGCGAGGAACTTTGGCTGTGCGGGATGAAGATCGATCACCCCAAAGGCCTTGCCGGACATTCCGACGCCGATGTCGCGCTCCACGCGGTGACCGACGCGGTTCTCGGTGCAGCCGCAGCGGGCGATATCGGCGATCACTTTCCCCCCAGCGAACCGCGCTGGCGTGGCGCTTCGTCCGATCGGTTTCTTGCGCACGCGGTGGCGCTGGCAGCCGAGGCGGGCTATGGGCTCGGTCATGTCGATCTCACCATTATTTGTGAAGAGCCGCGGATTGCCCCCCACAAAGCGGCGATGCGGGCGCGGCTCGCGCAGATCCTGGGCCTCGACGCCAGCGCAGTGAACGTCAAGGCGACCACCACCGAGCGGCTCGGTTTCACCGGTCGCGGCGAAGGCATTGCCGCGCAGGCAGTCGTGACATTGTATCCATTCGATCAAGGAGCAGGCTGACATGGTTCGTACCATCGGGAACTTCACGAGGGGTCTGGCGCTTGTCGCCGCCGCGGCGGCCATGCCTGCTCAGGCCGCTGCCGCTGAGGCTGCGCAATGTCTGTCGCCCTTGGAAGTGCGTGCGCTGGCAACGTTTGCCATGCCCAGTGTGTTGACCGGGCTGATCGATCACTGCGCTCCCGAAGTTGGTTCCAGTGGTTTCATGACCACGCAGGGACGCGATCTGATCACAAGCTATGCCGCCCATAAGAATTCGGCTTGGCCGACAGCGCGCAAGGCGTTCTTCCGCCTCGCCGGGAGCAAGAGCGACACCGGCGAAGCCACCGACATGATGGCCAAGATGCCCGATGCCGCGCTCCAGCCATTCGTCGAGGGGATGATCGGGGGCATGATCGGCTCGAAGCTCAAGCCCGGCCAATGCGTGATCGCCGACAAGATGATGCGTTTGCTGTCCCCCCTGCCCCCGGAAAACACCTCCGAACTGCTTGGAACGATCTTCGAACTAGCCGGAGCCGACAAGAAATCCGGGCCGGGCGGGCTGGCGATCTGCAAGTCCTGAGCGACCTTTTTATGACTGATAGCAACCTGCCCCGCGAACTGGTCGACCTGGCTGCGCGTGTGATCGCCGAAAATCTTGCGGCGGGGCGGACGGTGGCGGTCGCGGAAAGCTGTACTGGCGGCTTGGTGGGGAGCGCGTTGACCGAGATCGCGGGCAGCAGCGCGGTGTTCGAGCGCGGGTTCATCACCTATTCGAACGAGGCCAAGCATGAGATGCTGGGGGTAGCGCCCGACCTGATCGACACCTTCGGCGCGGTATCGATTGCGGTGGCGTGGGCAATGGCGGATGGCGCGATCAAGCGGAGCAAAGCCGACGTCGCGGTGGCGATCACCGGGGTGGCCGGGCCCGATGGCGGCAGCTCGAATAAGCCCGTCGGAACGGTGGTATTCGCGGTGGCCCGGCGCGATGACCCAAGCGAAACCGCCAACGCCGAAATGAAGCTCCTCGACGCGGCTACCGGACGTGCCGGAATCCGCCTTCAGGCTGCGCTGGTCGCGCTGGAACTGCTGCTGCCGTAAAGAGTCGCGGCGCGCTCTTCGAATGCCGACACCATCTTGCGGAAAGCGCGGTCGAGATATTTGCCGGCCAACGCTTCGAACAGCGAGTTGCGGAAGGTGAACTCAACCGTGAAATCGATTGTGCAGCCGCCGTCGGGGTTGGGCCGGAAGAACCACTTGTTATCGAGTTCTTTCATCGGCCCATCGACATAATCCACATCGATCATTTCAGGTCGCACCTTGTTGACCTTAGACGTAAATTTTTCCCGCAACGCATTGAACCCGACCACCATATCGGCGATCATCTGCGTTTCGCTATCGCTGCGCACGCGGGTGGCGATCACCCACGGGAGAAAGTCGGCATAGCCTTTCACGTCGGCGACAAGGTCGAACATCTGTTCGGCCGACCACGGCAGCGTGCGGGTTTCGCGGATGCTCGGCAAGCTTAGGCTCCGGCCTTCACCAACTGAGCTTCGCGAGAAGCTCGCATTGCCCTAAAATCGTCCCCGGCGTGATAGCTCGAGCGCGTCAGCGGGCTCGCTGCAACCTGCAAAAACCCCTTGGCCCGAGCAATCGCGCCGAATGCCGAGAACGCCTGCGGGGTGACGAAATCGATCACCTTGGTGTGCCTGGGGGTGGGCTGAAGATATTGCCCCATCGTCAGGAAATCGATCCCGGCGCAGCGCATGTCGTCCATCACCTGGTGAACCTCGAGCCGCTCCTCGCCCAGCCCGAGCATGATCCCGGACTTGGTGAAGATCAGCGGATCGTGGCGTTTGACCTCCTCCAACAACCGCAACGACGCGTAATAGCGCGCGCCCGGGCGGATCATCGGGTACAGGCGCGGCACCGTCTCGAGGTTGTGATTGTAGACATCCGGCCCGGCAGCGACAATCGCCTCGACCGCAGAGCGCATTTTTCCGCGGAAATCGGGGGTCAGTATCTCGATTGTGGTCGCGGGCGTATTTCGCCGCAGCGCCTGTATTACCTTGACGAACTGGCTCGCCCCGCCATCGGGCAAGTCATCGCGATCGACCGAAGTGATTACGATATGCTCGAGACCCAGCTTGGCCGCGGCCACCGCGACATGTTCGGGCTCCAGCACATCGACCTTGCGCGGCATACCCGTCTTGACGTTGCAGAACGCGCATGCGCGGGTGCAGACGTCGCCCAGGATCATCACCGTGGCGTGCTTCTTGGTCCAGCACTCACCAATGTTGGGACAGGCGGCTTCCTCGCACACTGTATTGAGGCCCAGATCGCGCATCAGCTGGCGGGTCTCGCCATAACCCTTGCTGGTCGGGGCCTTGACCCGGATCCAGTCGGGCTTGCGCTGGCGTTCTGGGCGGGGGGCGCCAAGGATTGAAGAGGCGAGATCGTTCATGCTGCCCATCTAATCATGGCGGGGCGCGCTTGCCAGTGGCAATCGCGCCGGGCAAAGGCTTCGCCATGACGATGCCCCATTCCGAAGAGTTCGAACGATTGGTCGCTGGCTACCGCCGGTTTCGCGATACAGGGTGGACCCCCAAGCGCGACCGCTGGGCGCAATTGCGCGAGGGCCAGCAGCCCGAAACGATGATCATCGCCTGTTCCGACAGCCGGGTCGATCCCGCGCAGATCTTCGACGTCGATCCGGGCGAGATGTTCGTCGTGCGCAACGTCGCCGCGCTTGTCCCCCCGTTCGAGCCGATCGCCGGGCATCACGGCGTTTCCGCCGCTCTGGAATTCGCGGTCCAGGTGCTCCAGGTCAAGGAACTGATCGTCCTGGGCCACGGCATGTGCGGCGGCTGCCGCGTGGCGCTGACCCAGGAACTCCACGGCGCCGAGCCGGGCGAAGGCGGCTTCATCGCCGACTGGATCGCGATGCTCGACGAGGCGCGGGGGCCGATCGCCGCCAGCTTTGGCACCACCGGGCGCGCGGCGGAACGCGCGATGGAGGAGGCCGGGGTAAAAGTCAGCCTCGCCAACTTGCGCACCTTCCCCTGCATCCGCCGCAAGGAACGCGAAGGCACGCTCAAATTGCGCGGCGCGTTCTTCGCGATCTCGGACGGGGTACTTCACCTGCTGGACGAGGC
>JANMQW010000111.1:0-1533 GCA_031370725.1 Novosphingobium sp. | reverse complement strand
ACGTGACCGTCTTGGTCGACTGCCACCGCGCCGACCGTGCCGTACTTGAGGTCGGCATCGTACCAGCCAAGCTTCTTCGCTTTAAGTTCCTGCAACTGACGCCAGCGTTCGGCCGTGGCGAACCAGTCGGGATCGACTTGCTCAAGCCCCTGTTCGCGGCTGAATTCATCGGCGCCGGGGCCGGAGAGGAACACGTGTGGGCTGGCCTCCATCACCGCGCGGGCGAGGCGCACCGGGTTGCGCGTTTGCGTCGCGGCGGCGACCGCACCGGCAGCGCGGGTCGCCCCATCCATGATCGCGGCGTCGAGTTCGGTGGTGCCGTGATAGGTGAACACCGCCCCGCGCCCGGCGTTGAACTTGGGATCGTCCTCAAGCACAGCCACCGCCGCAACCACCGCGTCGAGCGCGCTGCCGCGTGACGCCAGAATTGCCGATCCGGCATCGCGCGCAGTTTCGAGCGCCGCGAGATGGTTGGCCTGCGCCGCGTCGGTTAATGTCGCGCGGGTCATGCTGCCCGAGCCGCCGTGGATCGCGATGCTCCAGCGCGCGGCATTCTCTGTTGGTTCTGTCATAAGCCTCGCGATACGCAAAAGGGCCGGGAAGGTCACCCCTCCCGGCCCGCTTTTGCGTGCAACGAAGTCAGGCGATCAGGCGCCCGCGACTTCCGTGGTATCGATCTTCAGCCCCGGACCCATCGACGAGCTCAGTGCGACCTTGCGGACGTACTTGCCCTTGGCGCCGGCCGGTTTAGCCTTGACGATCGCATCGACGAACGCGGCGAAGTTGGCTTTGAGCGCATCGTCCGAGAACGACAGCTTGCCGATGCCCGAGTGGATGATCCCGGCCTTTTCGACGCGGAATTCGATCTGCCCGCCCTTGGCCGCCTTGACTGCCTCTGTCACGTTCGGGGTCACGGTGCCCAGCTTGGGGTTGGGCATCAGGCCCTTGGGGCCGAGCAGTTTGCCTAGCCGCCCGACCACGCCCATCATGTCTGGCGTCGCGATGACCCGGCCATAATCGACGTTGCCCGCCTGCATGTCTTCCATCAGGTCTTCGGCACCGACCTTGTCCGCGCCTGCGGCAAGCGCCTGCTCGGCCTTGTCGCCGCGCGCGAACACCGCAACCTTGACATCTTTGCCGGTGCCCGAGGGCAGCGTGACCATGCCGCGGACCATCTGGTCGGCGTGGCGCGGATCCACGCCCAGGTTGAGCGCGACTTCGAGCGTTTCGTCGAACTTGCTGCTCGACAGGTCGCGCAAGGTCTTGAGCGCCTCGTCAACGCCATAGAGCTTCTGGTTGTCACCCAGCTGGGTGGCGAGGGCTTTGTGCTTCTTGGTTGGCTTGGCCATGACGTCAGCCCTCCACAACTTCGAGGCCCATCGCGCGAGCGGAGCCTTCGATGATCTTGGTTGCCGCTTCGATGTCGTGAGCGTTGAGATCCGCCATCTTCACCTGAGCGATTTCGGACAGCTGCGAACGCTTGATCTGGCCCGCGCTGATCTTGCCCGGCTCTTTCGATCCCGACTTGAGGCC
>JANMQW010000053.1:0-1524 GCA_031370725.1 Novosphingobium sp. | reverse complement strand
GAGCGCGAACAGCGGAATCAGGTTGGTGTCGGTGAATCCGTCGCCAGGCGACGGAATGTACCGGCGGTTATTGAACAGCACCAGCGTGCGCTGCGGGCCCAAGCCGCGCAGGTTGATCGAACCGTTGCCCTGAAATCCCTGACTGCCGGTGGAAAACTGGTTGGAATCGCCAAGCACAGCGCCGCTCGACGGGAGTTCCTTGATGAATTCGAGTGGGTTGGTGATGCCGTTGGCAGCCAGTTCCTGCGACGAGGTAACCTCAACCGGGAGAGCCGAATCTTCGGGTGTGCCACGGATCAGCGAACCCGTGACGACGATGTCCTGACTGGGTGCCGAATCGTCGACCGCGTCCTGCGGGAGAGTTCCGGCATCCTGCGCGAACGCGGGGACAGCCCAGGCAGAAGCCACCGCAAATGCGGCCAGCGAAACGGCGGTACGATAAACCGATTGCGACATCCTGAATTCTCCCAGCTTCGGAACGCTCGGTTCCGGTTGAAACGTATAGGAGAGGTTAGGTCGCGCCTGCGACACTTTCACCATCCCCTGCGCGCGCCCGGCGTGTTTCCGCCGGTGCAATGTTCGCCAAGTGCGAGCATTAGCCAATTCAGTCAACGACGTTTGCAGCAACTCGATCGAGCGGCCCCGCTCTGTTGCACAAATGCTTCACTGCCCTCGTGCGACTACGGCAAGTTTGATGAGTCACTATTCTTCGTCGGGCTCCCTCAGGTTTGCCTTTGCGCACCCCTTCGCCTATAGCCGCAGGCTTACGCCCCGGCCCACTCCAACGCTGCCGTTTCCCTGGCGCGTCGGTGCCGGGGTTTGTCTTTTCGATTGCAGAAAGCCCCGCCCATGTCCCGCCGCCGCCAGATTTACGAAGGCAAGGCCAAGATCCTTTACGAAGGGCCCGAGCCGGGTACGATCATCCAGTATTTCAAGGACGATGCCACCGCGTTCGACGGCAAGAAGCGTGCGACGATCAACGGCAAGGGCGTAATCAACAACCGCATCAGCGAGTACGTCTACACCCGCCTCTCGCACATCGGCATCCCCACCCACTTCATACGCCGCCTCAACATGCGCGAGCAGCTGATCCGCCAGGTCGAGATCATTCCGATCGAAGTGGTGGTCCGCAACGTCGCCGCGGGCAGCCTGTCCAAGCGCCTCGGGATCGAAGAGGGCGAGCCGCTGCCGCACACGCTGATCGAATACTATTACAAGGACGATGCGCTGGGCGACCCGCTGATCAGCGAAGAACACATCGCCTGCTTCGGTTGGGCCAGCAACGACGAGATGCAGGACATGTCGTCGATGGCGATCCGGGTGAACGATTTCCTGTGCGGGATGTTCGCCACGATCAACATCCGTCTGATAGACTTCAAGGTCGAGTTCGGGCGGATCTGGGACGGCGACTACAGCCGAGTGATCCTGGCCGACGAAATCAGCCCCGACGGCTGTCGCCTGTGGGACATGACGACCGGCGAAAAGCTCGATAAGGACCGCTTTCGCCGCGATCTGGGCGGCGAG
>JANMQW010000024.1:0-6705 GCA_031370725.1 Novosphingobium sp. | reverse complement strand
CAATAGGCGGCACGCTGCGCGAAAGCGTCGCTGGGGTTTCATCTCTGTGGACTTGCGCTGCGGAGCCCTTCCCCGCGCGCCATCTGGCGTTTAAGGCCCAATTCCCATGGCGCGGTATATCTTCATCACCGGCGGCGTGGTCTCCTCGCTGGGCAAGGGTCTGATGGCGGCGAGCCTGGCGGCGCTGCTCCAGGGGCGCGGCTTCAAGGTCCGCATCCGCAAGTTCGACCCCTATCTCAACGTCGATCCCGGCACGATGAGCCCCTATCAGCACGGCGAGGTCTACGTCACCGACGATGGCGCCGAGACCGACCTCGACCTGGGCCATTACGAACGCTTCACCGGGGTTTCGGCGCACCAGGGAGACAACATCACCTCGGGCCGGGTTTATCGCGACATCATCGCCAAAGAGCGCCGCGGCGATTATCTGGGCGCCACCGTCCAGGTCATCCCGCACGTCACCGATGCGATTAAGGATTTCGCCAAAGCCGATACTGAAGGGCTGGATTTCGTATTGTGCGAGATCGGCGGGACCGTTGGGGATATCGAAAGCCTGCCGTTCATTGAGGCGATCCGTCAGCTGCGCAACGAGCTGGGCCGCGAAGCGACCTGTTCGATCCACGTCACGCTGGTGCCCTATATCGCTGCTGCGGGTGAGTTGAAGACCAAGCCGACCCAGCATTCGGTGCGCGAACTGACCGCGCTGGGGGTTCAGCCCGACCTGCTGCTGTGCCGCTGTGAACATCCGCTGCCCGACAACGAGCGCGCCAAGATCGCCCAGTTCTGCAATGTCCGCAAGGAAGCGGTCATCCCCGCGCTCGACGCTTCGTCGATCTATGCGGTGCCGTTGCAGTATCACGCCGAGGGGCTCGACGCCGAGGTTCTGCGCCACTTCGGGTTGACGGCGCGACTGCCCGACATGGCCGGGTGGCGCGACATCGTCGACCGCTATGAGCACCCCGAGGGCGAAGTGACGATCGGCGTGGTCGGCAAGTACGTCGGCCTGCCCGATGCCTACAAGTCGCTCAACGAGGCGCTGGTCCACGGCGGGATGGCTAACCGGGTGCGGGTCACCGTGCGCTGGCTCGATGCCGAGCTGTTCGAAAAGGACGACGACGAAATCGCCGCGCTGCTTGAGCCGCTGCATGGTATTTTGGTCCCCGGTGGGTTCGGCGAGCGCGGCTCGGAAGGCAAGATCGCCAGCGTCCGGTTCGCCCGCGAGCGCAAGGTGCCGTTCTTCGGGATCTGCCTTGGGATGCAGATGGCCTGCATCGAAGCCGCCCGCAACACCGCCGGGATTGCCGATGCCAGCTCGACCGAGTTCGGTACGACCAGCGAGCCCGTGGTCGGGATCATCACCGAATGGATGAGCCCCGAGGGCCTCCAGACCCGTGCCGCTGGCGGCGACTTGGGCGGCACGATGCGGCTGGGTGCCTATGAAGCGCGGCTCAGCCACAACAGTCACGCCGCGGCGCTTTATGGAGCAACCACCATCTCCGAGCGCCATCGCCACCGCTACGAAGTCAACGCTGCTTACCGCGAGCCGCTTGAGCGCGGGGGACTGGTGTTCTCGGGGATGTCGCCCGACGGCTTGCTGCCCGAAATCGTCGAGCGGCCCGATCACCCGTGGTTCGTGGGCGTCCAGTTTCACCCCGAATTGAAGAGCCGGCCGTTCGATCCGCACCCTCTGTTCGCAGGATTTATCGGCGCCGCGCTGAAACAGGCGCGACTGGTCTGAGCCGCGGAGTCCGATGCGTATCGCACGGACTTTTTTCCTTTCAAACGCGGGGTTTCAGCGACCTAATGTTTCGTGCTACGATTACGTCTCGCAATGTGATCGCCAGGAATGTCGTTTGACATAGGGGCGCAAACCGGGAACGAGGCGGGGCAATGCACGCGGCTCAACTTTCCGAATTGTTGACGTCTCACAGCCTGTTCGCCAACTGCGAGCCGGATGAGCTTTCCGATATCCTGCTGCGCGGTCACCATCGCTCGTACAAGCGCGATCAGGAAATCATGGCGCAGGGGGATCAGGGTGACAGCCTGTTCATGGTTCTGGCCGGGCTCGCGCGGGTCAGCATGCTCGCCGCCAACGGTCGCGAAATCGTGCTCGATTATGCCGAACCCGGCGCGGTGCTGGGCGAGATCGCGTTTCTGGACATGGGCGAACGCACCGCGAGCGTGCGCGCGATCGACCCCGTCGAGGTTCTGATCCTGAGCCGTTCGGCGTTCGACGAGATCGTCGATCGCCACCCCGGCATGGCGATGCGCCTGCTGCGCGCGATGGCGCGGCGGCTGCGCCAGTCGAACCAGGTGATCGAGGCCGATCGCGCCTACACCTCCGGCCCCCGCCTCGCGCGGTTCCTGCTGCGCCTGTTGATCGCGGGCAACGACAATCAGCCAGACAGCGAAGGCCATCTCAAACTTGCGCTGAGCCAGGGCGAGCTTGGCAACTTTGCGGGGATGAGCCGCGAACAGATTAACCGCCAGCTTTCGGCCTGGGCCGAGAGCGGTGTCGTCACGCTCAAGGGGGGGAGGGTTACGATCCTCGACCGCATGGCGCTGATGGATGTGGCGGAGGCCTGGTAGAAGGTAGGGTTTAGAGCTTGTCTTAAGGGGTGTTCGTCTTCTGCGACCCGGACGGTCACTACTTGGACAGGGCGCCGCAAGGCGTGGGGGCGGGCTCGGCAGGGCTCGCCCCCGAATTTTGTGGAGCGTAGCGCGGGGTGACGTTCGGCTCCTTTGCAAGGACCGCTTTGGGATACTCTCGGCCCCACCGTCGCCCGTTCGCTTGTTTTTCCTTTCGGCGTAGTCCCGCAGTCGCCTGCGGGGGCGGGCACTTGTCCAAACCTTCCACCTTCCCGGCCAAGGTGAGCCACCGCACACACTACCTATGGTCGCGGTCACAATCCCGACGCACGAATCGGCTAGGAAACTCTTGCGACCCAAAGTTGCCCGGCGACGGGCAGCCACCTTACCAAAAGGGGCGGCACCGGGATTTCCGGCACCGCCCCTTCTTTTTGTCCTAGGCGGCCTTGATTGCGCCTTCGACGACCGTCAGCGGTGCGGCGCCGCCGACATGGATTTTCTTGGGCTTCATCGCCTCGGGCACCTCGCGGACGAGGTCGATCGTCAGCAGGCCATCGGCGAGGTCGGCCTTGTCGACCCGGACGAAGTCGGCCAGCTCGAAACGGCGTTCGAACCCGCGGTTGGCGATTCCGATGTGGACGAAATCGCGCTCCTCTGGCTCGGCCTTTTCGCCCTTGATCGTCAGCAGGTTCTGCTGCGCAGTGATGTCGAGTTCGGCGTTCTTGAACCCGGCGACCGCCAGCGTGATGCGATAGGCATCCTCGCCCTGGCGCTCGATGTTGAACGGCGGATAGTTGTCGCCGGCGTTGAGCCGGGCCTGGCGTTCGAGCAGGTCGAACAGCCGGTCAAAGCCGACCGTGGTACGCCGATAGGGGGTGAAATCGAAGCGGTTCATCGCAATATCCTCTAGTTGAGCAATGCTGCATTTCCCGCCTGGAACCCGGATGCCCGGCGTCCCCGGCGGGGGCTACGGCCACGCCCGCTGGGCGGCGCATGACACGACTGGGGATGTGTGATAGCCCGCAACGAATTCAAGAGGGCTGCGGTTGCCTTGTTGGGAATGATATCAAGGGTAAGCAGATGAGCGACGCGGACGGCACCCCCAAGGTTGAAATCTATACGAAATGGGGCTGCGGATTTTGTTCTCGCGCCAAGGGCTTGCTGGGCGGCAAGGGTGTGGAATTCGAAGAACACGACATCACCATGGGTGGCCCCCAGCGCAACGAAATGCTGGCGCGGTCGAACGGTGGAACCACGGTGCCGCAGATCTTCATCGGCGGGGTACACGTCGGCGGCTCGGACGATCTGGCGGGACTGGAGCGCACCGGCAAGCTGGACACGCTGCTGGGACGGTGAGCGCCCCGGTCAAGATCGCGGTCCTCCAGATGACCGCCGGGATCGATCCGGCGGGCAATGTGGCAAGCATAGTCGAAGCCGCCGCACGCGCAGGGGGCGAGGGCGCGGCGATGCTGTTCACGCCCGAGATGTCGGGCCTGCTCGACCGCAACCGTAAGCGCGCCGCGCCGCATATCGTCGCCGAGGATGCCAACCCAGTGCTGTCTGCCGCGCGCGAGGCCGCGCAACGCAACGGGTTGTGGGTCGCACTCGGCTCGCTGGCGGTGGCGCGCGACGACGGTCGGTGGGCCAACCGTTCGCTGCTGATCGACCCTGATGGCAAAGTTGCCGCGCGCTATGACAAGATTCATATGTTCGATGTCGATCTGGCGAGTGGCGAAAGCTGGCGCGAATCGAACGCCTATGCGCCGGGTGAGCAAGTCGTCACTACCGCAACCCCGCTCGGCCGCCTGGGCCTGACCGTCTGTTACGACATCCGCTTTCCCGCTCTGTTTGAGGAACTGGGGCAGCACCGATGCGACGCCATCGCGATCCCCTCCGCGTTCACCGTGCCCACCGGTACCGCACACTGGCACCTGCTCCAGCGCGCCCGCGCGGTCGAGGCGAGCGCGTGGGTCATCGCCGCGGCGCAGACCGGCCACCATGCCGATGGGCGCGTGACTTATGGCCATTCGCTGGTGGTCGATCCATGGGGCGAGGTGGTGCTTGATATGGGCGACGATCCTGGTGTCGGCTTTGCGACAATCGATCCGGTGCGCACCGCTGAAGCTCGTGCGCAGTTGCCCAGCCTTGCGAACAAGCGCGAAATCCCTAAATCCAAATCGACATGATTGTGTTCGACCTCGAATGTTCCGGCGGTGCGCATCGCTTCGAGGGTTGGTTCAAGTCGTCGGACGATTTCGCACGTCAGCAGGTTCGCGGACTGCTCGCCTGCCCGCACTGCGGATCGGCCGATGTTGCCAAGGCGCCGATGGCTCCGCGCCTGTCGCGCAAGGGAAACCAGTCGCTCACCGCCTCTCCGGCAGCCACCCAGTCCGCCCCCGAAAAGCCCCAGGCGATCGCCTCGCCCAAGCTCCCGCCCGAAGTCGTTGCCGCGATGCACGCTCTGGCCGCAATCCAAGCTGAGGCGATCAAGTCATCCCACTGGGTCGGCGATAAGTTCGCCGACCAATCGCGCGCGATGCACTATGGCGAAGCCGACCACGCAACGATCCACGGCCAGGCCACGCGTGAGGAAGCGCGCGACCTGCTCGATGAAGGGATCATGGTCGCCCCGCTGCTGATCCCGATTGCCCCGCCCGACGAGATAAACTGAACGCCCGGCCGATTGCGCCCAGCGGATTGCGTGCGCCGATTGCGTGCGTCGCGGTGCACCCCTAAAGCAGCGGCGTGCGCCCGTAGCTCAGCAGGATAGAGCATCAGATTCCTAATCTGGGGGCCATGGGTTCGAATCCCGTCGGGCGCACCACCTAGTCCTAAGTCTCTGCTATTATTTGTAGAAGTGGAAAACAGAGGCAGGTTTCTGGCCCACTTCCGTGCCGTTTCCCTATAGGACCGGCCTGGATCTGAATGCCGAGACGCGTTGGATTCGGGCGGTTACCTGGCTAATTCACGCCCGGTCTCTAACTCAGGAGTTGCACATTCAGGTGAGTGTTGCGCTTAAGAGAACCCCAGCAGCGCCTTCTGCTCTTGCCAGTCGAGCGGCAGCGGTGTGTCGAGCAGCGTGGAGTTGGAGAGCCCGATCGGTTGCCGCCCTTCGAGAATGGCACAGACGATGTCGGGCGACAGACACGACAAGCGCAGCAGCTCATTGAGCCTGGCGCGGCAGCGACCGGTCATTCGCGTTATGCTCATGATTGTCTCACCGGCGTTTGCCAGGACCAGCTGGCGCGCTTCGTGAACTTCGACCATCAGCCGAACGAGGCCAGGCGAGCGGTAGCGGTACGAAGCTGGATCGTACGCACCAGGAATAACCAACCGCAGCTGAGGCCCGTGCCAGACCTTCGTGGCAGGACAGCGAATTAGGATCGCGTCGATTCGCGGCTTGCCCAGTGATGGAACGCCGAGCCCCACCAGGAGGGCTTGAGAATCGACTCGGATCACAACCTCATCGGCGCGCAAGTCGATACCCTTTACGAGCTTGGGAATGGTGTGAAGGCGCGCTGCGGCTGATCCTTCTCGCAGTACGGTGGCAGTGCGATCCGCGGCAACAAAGAGTGCAGCAGTCGCTTGCGCGTCTACGATCACTTTGCCGAGAATGCAGGTCAGTTCGTGCTTATCTCTGAGAAAGCTCGCCAGGCGTTCGCACACCAGCCGCTCAAGGTCGTGCGCCGAGACCCGCCAAGCCGGCGATCCATCGGTGAGTTCCGGTCGGGTGTTGTAGTAGCGGTAGCGAACTTTGCCTTTGACCGCATGGCTGGCCGTCATCGCGCGGCCTTCGCCATCGACCAACAGACCGACAAGCAGGCTGGGCTCTTTGGCTTTCATCCGCCGTGCGTGACCCTGTGTACGCTTGGCAAGGGTTTGCTGAACTTTGTCCCACAGATCTTGCGGGACAATCGCCTCGTGTTCGCCGGGATGCGACTTGCCCTTGTGCACCGTCATCCCGCGGTAGACCGGGTTGGTCAGCAGCCGATACAGCATGCCACGGCTGAATGGCACACCGCCGCTTGTCTTGCCCTCTGCGCTCACCTTGACTTCGGAGCGATGTCCCTTGCGCTCAAGATCATCGACCAGCTCGACAACCGAGCTGAGTTCGAG